>JBGVAQ010000336.1:0-13165 GCA_045224775.1 Acutalibacteraceae bacterium
TCCATGAGCTTTGAGTTTCACGGAAACGTCTTTCAAGATTATTTATTATACCCTCAAATTCCGTCTGATATATTCCCGAACCGTATTCGTTTCTGCGGTGTACTGTTATCTTTTCGCCCTTTGTACCGTAAAGTACGATATCCATAATTTCTTCGGGCAAATCTTTCACCGGTGTATCAAGTGAAAACTTATATTTTTCGGCAAGTGCTTCAAAGTACATCGAGGCAATAGTACTTCCGTCCATAGCCCAGCCGCTTCCCTTTATTGCTCCCTGACGTATGGATTTATTAAAGTCAGGTATAACACGGTCAATATCTATCTTCATAAATACGCCAAGACCTGTACATTTTTTACATGCACCGTAAGGATTATTAAAAGAGAACATTCTCGGGCTGAGTTCATCTATACTTACACCATGCTCAGGACATGCATAATTCTGTGAGAAAAGTATATCCTCCCCGCCGTTTACTGCCGCTATGACAAGACCGCCCGAAAGCTTTGCGGATGTTTCGACTGAATCCGCAAGTCTTGAATGTATCTCAGGTTTTATAACAAGTCTGTCAACGACTATTTCAATATTATGCTTTTTGTTCTTTTCAGGCTTTATAGTTTCCGAAAGGTCATATATTATCCCGTCTACTCTCACACGCACAAAACCGCCCTTTGATGCGGCTTCAAATTCTTTCTGATGCTCGCCCTTTTTTGAGCGTACAACCGGCGCAAGTATCTGTATTTTCGTACCTTCGGGAAGCTCCATAAGCTTATCGACTATCTGATCAACAGTCTGCTGTTTTATCTCTCTGCCGCACACAGGACAGTGCGGAACGCCTATCCTTGCATACATAAGTCTGAGATAATCATATATCTCCGTAACAGTTCCGACTGTTGAACGTGGATTTTTCGAGGTCGTTTTCTGGTCTATGGATATTGCAGGCGAAAGCCCGTCTATGCTGTCAACATCCGGCTTATCCATCTGACCTAAAAACATTCTTGCATACGATGAAAGCGACTCCACATATCTTCTTTGTCCCTCCGCATAAAGCGTATCGAATGCAAGTGAGGATTTTCCCGAACCGGAAAGTCCCGTAACCACAACAAATTCATCACGGGGTATATCCACATTTATATTTTTAAGATTATGCTCCCTTGCGCCTCTGACTATTATTTTTTTGAAAGCCATTTCTTCACCTGCTTATTCTTCGCTGCTGTCCTTATCCTTTTCAAGAAGCATTCTTATGGTTTCTTTAACTGCTCTGAGGTCGCTGCATGTCAGTACAGGGATAAGCTCATTTATTTCCTCAGGAGTCTTATCCCACCACTTGAATTCAAGCATAAGTTCAATAAGTTCATCATCAAAGCGTTTTCTTATCTGTCTTGCAGGATTTCCCGCAACTATCGTATAAGGCGGAATATCCTTTGTAACAACGCTGTTCATACCGATTATTGCGCCGTCACCTATCTTTACACCGGGAAGTATTACCGCATTCTGACCTATCCATACATCATTTCCGACTATTGTATCACCTTTAATGGGCAGTTCTTCAAGCGGCGGCACTTCCTCGTCCCAGCCCTCCATTATGTAGAACGGATATGTTGAAACTGTATTCATCTGATGATTTGCACCGTTCATTATAAAATCCACTCCGGCGGCTATCTGACAAAACTTTCCTATTATAAGCTTATCGCCGTTGAAATCATAATGATGAAGTACATGCGACTCAAAATCCTTGTCGCTGAAATATGTAAACTCACCGACTACTATATTCGGGTTCTTTATGGTCGGCTTTACATACGTTACGGTTTTTATTCCCGGTACGGGAAACACTCTTGCGGGATTCGGAACATCGTTTTTCATACATTTTCACCTCATTAAAGTTATTTATATTATATACAGATAAGGAGTGCTCAAAGGCACTCCTTATAATACTTGATGATTTGTCATCTTATGACTTTTTGTTCTTGTCTGAACCTGTGTAGAAGATAGTTTCGTCATCATCACTGTCTTCTGAAGATTTATCGTCTTCCGGCTCTGCAAGCTCGTAATTTTCGGGAACGGGTTCTTCTTCGGGTTTATCGTCCTCCGATTCAACAAGCTCGTAATTATCGGGAACAGGCTCTTCCTCCGGTTCGCTTACTGTATTTTCAACAGTTTCTGCCGGCTCTTCTTCCTCTTCCTTTTCTTCGGGTATCTCCTTGCCCTCCATAGCACAAGCAAACTGTTCTCCTGTCATCTTCTCATGCTCAAACAGGAATTTTGCTACAACATGCAGTTCATCAATATGCTCTCTGAGTATTTTTTCGGTCTTTTCATAGCCGTCTGTGATATATTCCTTTACCTCTGCATCTATCTTTGCAGCTGTTTCTTCGGAATATGTCTTGTTATGGCCGAATTCTTTACCGAGGAATACTTCACCGTCAGATGAACCGTAGGTTATCGGACCGAGCTTCTCGCTCATACCGTATTTTGTTATCATTGAGAATACAAGGTTTGTTGCACGTTCGATATCATTTGATGCACCTGTTGAGATATCGCCCAGAATGACAGCTTCGGCAACACGTCCGCCAAGAAGAACTATTATTTCTTCAAGCATTTCCTTGCGTGAACGGTATGATCTGTCCTCTGACGGCAGCGACATTGTAAATCCGCCTGCCATTCCTCTCGGAATTATGGATATCTGATGAACAGGATCCTGAGTTGTACAGTAATATGTTGCAACAGCATGTCCTGCCTCGTGATAAGCCGTAAGCTTCTTTTCCTTGTCGGACATTACTCTTGACTTCTTCTCTGTACCAACAACTACCTTTATAGTTGCTTCTTCGACTTCCTTCATCGTGATAGCCTTCTGGTCTTTTCTTGCGGCAAGAAGTGCTGCTTCATTGAGAAGGTTTTCAAGGTCTGCACCGGTAAAGCCGGCTGTTGATTTTGCTATTGTTTTAAGCTCTACATCGGGAGCAAGCGGCTTACCCTTTGCATGTACCTTGAGGATTTCCTCACGGCCCTTGATATCAGGTCTGCCCACCATTACCTGTCTGTCAAAACGTCCCGGACGCATAAGTGCAGGATCGAGTATATCGGGGCGGTTTGTAGCGGCTATCATTATAACGCCTTCGTTTGCACCGAAACCATCCATTTCAACAAGGAGCTGGTTAAGTGTCTGTTCACGTTCATCATGTCCTCCTCCGAGTCCTGCGCCTCTCTGACGGCCGACTGCATCTATCTCGTCGATAAATATTATACACGGAGAATTTTTCTTTGCCTGATCAAAAAGGTCTCTTACACGGGATGCACCGACACCGACAAACATTTCAACGAAGTCTGAACCTGATATTGAGAAGAACGGAACGCCTGCTTCACCTGCAACAGCTCTTGCAAGGAGAGTTTTACCTGTTCCGGGAGGGCCTACGAGCAATACGCCCTTAGGTATTCTTGCGCCGAGATCGTTATACTTTTTGGGATCTTTCAAAAATTCAACTATCTCACGCAGTTCTTCCTTTTCCTCGTCAGCACCCGCAACATCTGCAAATGTAGTCTTGCGTTTTTCATCACTGAGATTCTTTATCTTAGCCTTGCCGAAGCCCATCTGCTTTCCGGCATCTCCAAGACCGCCCGAGAGCCTTCTCATGAAGTATATCCATACTACTGCAAGAAGTCCGATAAGGATAAGATTAGGCAGGAAATTGAGCCACCATGAATTATCGCTTGCCTGTTTCCAGTTGAACTTCATCGGTGTTTCGGGGTGAGCCTTGTTGTAGTCCTTTACATAGTCCTCAATAGTGTTAAGGAAAAGCGAGATACTTGCAACATTTGTCTTTATCTCCTTTTTACCCTTATACTCTGTATTGAGTTTAAGTTCAAGAGCGCCTGTACCGAAATCGAGGTTATATTCATCTACCTGCTGATTCCGGAACATATACACGATATCAGAAGTCGGATATTCCTCTTTAGGCTGCATAAAGAACAGCAGGGATATAACGATTATCAGTATTATCGGTATTCCAAGATAGATCAGAAGATTTCTTATGGTTTTCTTATTGTCCAAAGATTTGTCACTCCTTTTTTTATTGGTATATTTCTTTTTTGAGAACTCCTACATACGGCAGATTTCTGTATCTCTCATCATAGTCAAGACCATAGCCGACTATAAAAAGATCATCAACAGTTTCTCCGCAGTAATCAGGAGTGATGGGCTTTTTTCTTCTGCTCGGTTTATCGAACAATGTGCAGATCTTTACCGAACTTGCACCCTTTGACAAGAGGTAGTCCTTTATACAGCTGAGTGTATTTCCTGTATCGAGTATATCCTCAACTATAAGTAAATCCCTGCCCGAAACATCATCGGACAGATCCTTTGTTATATTGACATTTCCCGATGATACGGCAGATGATCCATAGCTTGACGCAGCCATAAAATCAAGTGTACAGTCCTCAACAGTTATGCGCCTGAAAAGGTCGGCAAGAAACATAATACTTCCTCTGAGAATACCTATTACAGTAAGCGGTTTATCCTTATAATCAAGGTTTATGCGTTCTGCTATCTCATCGACAGTTTTTTCAAGCTGAGCTTCATCAAGAATAATTTCCTCAATATCCTTATGCATGAAAATTCTTCCTTTCAGATTTGTTTTACTTCCTCGTCCGTCAGAATTACAAGCACTCTTGAAGTACCTGCATTGACCTTATACTTTTCAGATGCTCCTGTTCCCTCTATCCACATTATTTCATTACCGTCTGCAAGCATAACGATACTGTCACGCTGTTCCTTGGGAATTTTCATTTCCGTAAAGAGTTTTTTCACCGTCTTTGTCACATTACGTTTCGGGAGAGAAAATACATCTCCTGCTCTCCTTGTCCTGAAAACACCCGTTAATGGTATTGTATCATAATCAAGGGAATTATAAAACAGGTTTTTGTTAATTTTTTTACGGTTGTTGAATTCGTCTGTATTTATTACAAAAGGTGTGAATTTTTTGTTGGCAATACACACCATTCTGCCATTTTCAACAGAAACCATATCAGTATTTTTCTTTGGTTCTTCCTGTGCTTTATGGACCGCTTTGAGCAGTCTGCCGTCAGATATTGCAAAGACACTCCTGCGTATCTCTACCGCACCACCATTATACACGATTTTTCTGATAAGTTCAATATGTCTTGCTTCGGGAATTATATCAAATTCTTCAAATATTACCCTCACAGCCTCAGAAAAAAGTGCTTCATCGGCGGAAGTAAGAATTTCAACGGAATATCCGTCCTCACACTTTGCCTCTGAAAGAAGTCTGACCGCATTTTTGCGGATATAGGAATATGCCTCCCTCATTCTGTCTGAAAATGCCGTAAGGCTGTTTTCAAGGGACGGATTTATCCCTTTAAGAACGGGAACAACATCAAGGCGCAGTTTATTTCTTGTATATTCTCTTGTAAGATTTGTGCTGTCAGTCACATAGCTTATGCCGTGTCTGAAACAATAGTTTTCTATATCATCTCTTGATGATTCAATAAGCGGTCTTATAATGTTATCCCTTACGGGCGGTATTCCGCATAATCCCTGTATGCCGCTTCCCCTTGTCAGCTTTAGCAGTATTGTTTCGGCATTGTCTGAGGCTGTATGCGCCGTAGCTATCCTTGCACCGTATTTTGCCGCTGTTTCCTCAAAAAATGCATAGCGTATTTCACGCCCGCAAAGCTCTGTTCCTATCCCACGTCTTTTTGCTTCGCCTATGACATCGGCATGGAGTGTGAAAAGCTTTACTCCGAGCATTTTACAGAAGTCCTCCGCAAAATGCTCATCCCTTTCGGCTTCCTCTCCTCTTATACCGTGATTTACATGACACGCATATATATCAAGACTGTATTCGTCACGGATTGAAACAAGAAAATGCAGAAGTGCGCATGAATCAGCGCCTCCCGACAAGCCGACAACTATACTGCCGCCTTTTTCTATCATATTATATTTTTTAACGGTTTTATATGCTTTATTCTCCACTGTCCTGCACCATCGAAGTAAATCTCATAAATTCGCCCTGCCAATGCAAAGGAACAGAACGTGTTTCGCCGTGTCTGTTTTTTGCAACTATACATTCACCGCTGTTTTTATCTGCATCATCAGCACCCTTACCGTCAGCATTGTTATAATAAAAGTCACGGTAAAGGAAAAGAACTATATCCGCATCCTGCTCGATAGAACCCGAATCTCTGAGGTCGGAAAGCTGGGGCTTATGCTCGGCTCTCTGCTCACTCGCACGGGAAAGCTGTGAAAGTGTTATTACGGGCACATTGAATTCCTTGGCAAGTATTTTAAGATTTCTTGTTATTTCCGATATTTCCTGAACACGATTGTCTATCCTTCTTGAAGATGCCATAAGCTGAAGATAGTCTATTATTATCAGGTCAACATGCTTGAGCCTTCTGAGCTTGGCTTTTATTTCGGGTACGGTTATACCCGGAGTATCGTCCATATACATGTCAGCCTTTCCCAATACATCGCCTGCTTCTATCAGCCTTATCCATTCTTCCTCACTGAGCTTTCCTGTACGGAGCTTTGTACCCTCTATCAGTCCTTCCGTTGAAAGAAGTCTTGATGCAAGCTGTTCCTTTGTCATTTCAAGTGAAAAGAATGCAACACGTCTTTTGCATGTAACGGAAACATGTCTTGCTATATTCAGCGCAAAGCTTGTCTTTCCCATACCGGGACGTGCGGCAAGAAGTATCAGGTCTGAGCGGTTAAGTCCTGTTATGGTACTGTCAAGTGCGCCTATTCCGGTCGGTATGCCCTTGTACAGCTCGCTTTCGGGCGAATTGAGAAGATCAAGACGGTCAAATGTCTGGAGTATAACGTCACCGACCTTTTCAAGCCCGTTTACACTTTTGCTGTCTCGTATATCATATATTTTCTGCTCGGCAGAATCTATAAGTCTCGCAACATCCTCTCCCGGTCTTGACGCATCCTCTATTATCTCCCTTGATGCCACAATAAGACTTCTGACCATATACTTATCTCTTACTATCTTTGCATAGACTTCTACGCTTGATACGGCAGGAACAAATTCCGCCAGCTGCATGAGATAAGTTTTTGTTTCACCGTCCGTAAAGTCACGCTTGCCTTTGAGCTTTTCAAAAACCGTGACTATATCGACAGGTCTGCTTGTTACGAAAAGCTCTATCATTGCCTTGTATATTTCCTTATGTGTTGCAAGATAGAAATAATCGCTTGTAGGAATTATGTCCATTACAGACGCAATATTATCGGAATCTATAAGTATCGCTCCTAAAACCGACTGTTCGGCTTCTGCGCTGTACGGCATATTCATTCCGTCTACGGAAACATTTATTTTTTCTTCACTCAATGATTTCACTTCCTTTACCTGTACATACCCAAGCAATAAATAATTCGGAATCCGTTATGAATTCCGAATTATTGCGTTCTTACTGCTGTTCTGTTACTTTTACCTTTATATTAGCGGAAATGCCTGTATAAAGCTTTACTTCACAGTTATAAGTGCCGAAGGACTTTATATCGCTGTCAAGAACGATCTTTCTCTTGTCAACATCAAGACCGTATTTCTGCTTTATCTCATTTGCTATTTCCTTGCTTGTTACAGAACCGAAAAGCCTACCGCCCTGACCTGCCTTTGCAGTCATATTAAGGATTTGTCCTTCAAGCTTTTTCTTGTTTTCTTCAGCCTGTGCAGTTTCAACGGCTATTTTGTGGAGTCTTGACTGCTCGGCATTTCTGAGTTCTGTAAGTGCCTGAGCATCCGCCTCTTTTGCAAGCTTTCTCGGAAAGAGAAAGTTTCTTGCATAACCGTCAGATACGTTTACAAGCTCTCCTTTTTTTCCTGTTCCTTTGATATCCGATAAAAGTACTACTTTCATTATTTTTTCCTCTTTTCTCTGCTTTATTTATTGAAATAACATTACGTTATTATTTCTGTTGTGTTGAGCCTTGTTTACCGTTAACAACTTCACTTATTATCGAAACAAGACGTTCTCTTGCTTCGGCAGTGCTTACACCTTCCATCTGACATGCCGCCATTGTCTGATGTCCTCCGCCGCCGAGCTGTTCCATTATTACCTGAACATTAAGATCTCCGAGAGAACGTGCGGAAATATTTACTGTCTTTGCAGTCTTGTACATAACAAATGATGCCTTTACATTTTCTATTCCTAAAAGCTCATCCGCCGCCTGTGCAGATGCTATTCTTATATCGGGTATATCCTCATCGGCACATGCTATTGCACATGAATTGAATATCTCAGCCTCACTGACAAGCTTATACTTTACCTTGTATGTATCTATCGAATTTGAGAACAATCTCTTGACTTCAACAGTATCAGCACCGTTGCTGCGGAGATATGCCGCTGCTTCAAATGTCCTTACTCCTGTTCTGAGAACAAAGTTCTTTGTATCAAGCATTATGCCCGAAAGCAGTGCTTCACTTTCAAGTCTGCTGAGAGTGTCATTTCCGAGATACTGTACAAGTTCCGCTGTCATTTCGGATGCAGATGACGCATAAGGCTCATGGTAGAATACAAGAGCTTTGTCTATATGGTTTACCATCATTCTATGGTGATCTATCACGACTACACGCCCGCACCTTTCATATACTGCCTTTGATTCAAGGAAGTTAGGCGAATGAGTATCAACTATTATAAGAAGTGTTTTTTCGTCTATGATGTCGAGGGCTTCATCTTCGGATTTGAACATTGAGGAAAGTCCTGCACGTTCAAAGCTTGCAACAAGCGATTTAGCAAGAGTCTGCTGACGGTTTATAACTATATAGGCTTCCTTATGAAGTCCTTTGGAAACAGCACTCCACATTCCGACAGATGCTCCTACTGCATCAAGGTCGGAATATCTGTGTCCCATTATAAGAACATTGCTGCAGTTGTTTATATGGTTAATGAGTGAAGAAGCAATAACTCTCGTCCTTACCTTGTCACGCTTTTCTATACCCTTTGACACTCCGCCGAAAAACTTATATGATTCAGCTTCTTTTACAGCCACCTGATCTCCGCCTCTGCCGAGTGCCATATCAAGTGCCTGTCTTGCCCAGAGCTCATTTTCCTTATAGCTGCTGCCGCCCTGTCCTACTCCGATAGATATAGTTGCATTCATCCTGTCATTTACCTTAATGGAACGGATATCATCAAGTATCTTGAATTTTTCATCAATGAATTTAGTGATATTTCTTTCTTCCATTACAACTATATAACGTCCGCCGCTTATCTTTTTATAAAAGCCCGTTGTAGATGATACCCATTTTACTATGGACTGTTCGACCTCAACAGTTATGCGGCTTGCCTCGCCGTCCTCTGTTTCACGTTCTATTTCAGCTTTATTATCAAATGCAACAAGTGCAACAACAGGTTTTGAAGCTATGAATTCATCGGAGTTCTTTTTATAGGTATCATCATCTATAAAGTAAACTATAGAACCGCCGTCAAATCTCACGCCGAAAGCTATGAACCATTTATCATTGCAAAAGGTATCTGTACCGTTATCATCGAAAACGGATTCGGGAGTATCATTTGTAAGAAAATCTGTAAGATTTCCGCCGAGTGTTTTCTCCTCAGGACTTATTTTTTCAAAGAAGTGTTTGTTTGCGGCTATTATTTCATAATGCTCGCCGAGTATTGCCACAGGTACGCATATATCGTCTATAGTACGTTTATCATCTCTGAAAATTTCTTTTGACGCACCGGTCAATACTCTTGATATATACATTCTTATATTTCTTATGCCTATAATCGCAATAGCCATAGCTATCGCAGCCAGTATCAGCTGTCCTATAAACACGAAAATATTATGGCTCAGTGAAGCTATTGCCATTACGAACATCGCAACTGAAAATATCAGGAACAAGGCAAACACATAATTTTTATTTTCTTTTTTTCTCACGCCGGTCACCACCGAAGGAAATATTATAACAATATATTTTTTGTGATATTATATTTCCATAATTATTGGAAGTATCATAGGACTTCTTCTGGTCTTATCATAAAGCAGCTTTGAAAGCTCATCCTTTATAGTATTCTTGATAACTCCCCATTCATGAACACCCTGTACTCCGCAATCCTCAAGAGTTTCAATGACTGCCTGTCTTGCGTCATCCATAAGCGGTTCGCTCTCTCTTACATAGACAAAACCTCTTGAAACTATATCAGGACCTGCAACGATATGTCCATCTTCGCTGTCGAGTGTTACAACCACTACTATAAGACCATCCTGACCAAGATGCTTTCTGTCACGCAGAACTATACTTCCGACATCTCCTACTCCGAGTCCGTCAACGAGGACTTTACCGGCAGGTATGCTCGGCAGCTGCTTCATATATTCCTTGTTAAGCTCTACAACATTTCCTATATCCCCTATGAATATGTTTGAACGGGGCATTCCCATATCTATGGCAAGCTGTGCATGCTTTATAAGATGTTTTTGCTCACCATGTACAGGGATGAAATATTTCGGCTTTGTCAGTCCGTGGATTATTTTCAGTTCCTCCTGACAGGCATGTCCGGAAACGTGCACTTCATACATTGACTCATATACTACCTTACAGCCATGCTTCATAAGCTCGTTTACGACTGAGCCTACAGCCTTTTCATTTCCGGGTATCGGATTAGCTGAGATTATTATATAGTCATCAGGACCTACGGCTACCTTTCTGTGATCGGAATATGCCATTCTTGAAAGTGCAGACATAGTTTCTCCCTGACTGCCTGTTGTTACAAGAACTATATCTTCCTTTGCATACTGACCGAGCATGTCTATATCTATTATAAGTCCGTCAGGTACGTTTATATAGCCAAGCTCTGACGCTATTGCCATGTTATTTATCATGCTTCTGCCGGAAAATGCAACTTTTCTGCCGTATTTCTGGGCACAGTCAAGTATCTGCTGTATTCTTCCTAAATTGGACGCAAAAGTAGCTATTATTATACGGCTCCTCTCAGCCTCTTTAAAAAGCAGATCGAAAGTATGAGCGACCTTCTGTTCCGTCATTGTATATCCGGGACGTTCTGCATTTGTTGACTCGGCAAAAAGTGCAAGAACTCCGGCTTTTCCAAGCTCTGCAAATCTTGCAAGGTCTATCATGCCGCCTGTTGTCGGCGTACAGTCTATTTTGAAATCTCCCGTATGGACTATAGTTCCGGCAGGCGTATGGATAGCAATAGCGACTGAATCGGGGATAGAATGATTTACATGTATAAATTCTATCGACATACAGCCTAATTTTATACGCTGACCCGGTTTTACTGTATTGAGCTTTGCCTTGCTGAAAAGATTATGCTCCTTGAGTTTACTTCCTACAAGACCAAGTGTCAGAGGTGTTCCGAAAACAGGCAGATTGACCTTTCTGATAAGATAAGGCAGTGAGCCTATATGATCTTCATGTCCGTGAGTAAGGACTATACCCTTTATTTTTTCCCTGTTTCTTTCAATATAGGTAAAATCTGGTATAACAAGATCTACTCCGAGCATATCGCCATCAGGGAATGCCATTCCGCAGTCAAGCAGGAACATATCATTGTCACACTCAAAAAGTGTTATATTCTTGCCTATCTCGTTGAGTCCTCCAAGAAAAGTTACTTTTACTGAATGTTCCGAGGGTTTATTGTACGTTCTTTTCGGCTGAAATTCATTGTTTTTATTGTTGTAACGTGTTTGTCTTGTTTTGTCCGATGCAGCCGAATTATAGTTTCTTCTGTCCTGTAATGAAAGCACCGTATCCCCGTTTTTCTGTCCCGTCATTCTGTCAGCAGTTCTTCTTTCGGGAAATACATGTCCGAAAAGTCCTTCGGGATTTCTTTCGGCAAAAACCTTTTTATGCACAGGTCTGCTGTTCCTCGTAAATCCGGAGCCTGAAACACTCCTTCTTCCGTTACTGCCCGATGCATTTTTCCTATTAAATTCTGATAACACTAAAATATACCTCCGTTTTATCGGTTTTTATAACCGTTTTAAATTTTAAATATTACTGTCTGAAAATATACAGCAACATCTGTATTCCGAACACAATATATAGTTTATTTTACTATTGATACCGAATTATGTCAATAGATTATGAGATAATTCGTTTTTATTCTTTTGAGGAATGATTTTTATTATTAAAATATCATCAAATTGCTATTGAATGTACATTAAAATATTGTATAATGTAAGTACTTAAAGACACGGAGGTATTTTATGAAACACATTGATATATACACTGACGGGGCATGTAAGGGCAATCCCGGACCGGGCGGCTGGGGCGCAGTACTGAGATATAACGGGCACGAAAAGGAACTTTCCGGCGGTGAAGCAAATACCACAAATAACAGAATGGAGATGCTTGCCGTTATAAAAGCACTTGAAGCTCTGAAAGAGCCGTGTGAAGTAACGCTCACAACGGATTCACGTTATGTCTGTGATGCCGTAAACAAAGGCTGGGCAAAAAAATGGAAGGCAAACAACTGGATAAAAAGCGACAAGTCACAGGCAAAAAATCCGGAACTCTGGGATAAAATATTAAATCTGCTTGCAGTCCATAAAGTAAGCTTTGTATGGGTAAAGGGACATAACGGTCATCCCGAAAATGAGCGGTGTGATGCTCTTGCATCAGCGCAGGCTCAGAAGTATTCATAATTATAATACAAAAATATGATATCCGTTATCATTTTATACTATTCATAAGAATAAAAAAACCGATGTCTTTTGCGACATCGGTGATTTTTTATTATAAGCTGACGGATCTAATATCAGTCACTTGTGTAAGGGATAAGTGCGAGGTATCTTGCACGCTTGATAGCAACAGTAAGCTCTCTCTGATGACGAGCGCATGTACCTGTTACTCTGCGGGGAAGGATCTTTGCTCTCTCGGATACGAAACGACGAAGTCTTGAAATATCCTTGTAATCAATAGCTTCGATCTTATCAACGCAGAACGCACAAACTTTTTTACGGCTCTTGCGTCCGCCTCTGCGGTTATCTCTCTCAGGTCTTTCTGCCATTTGTATTTCCTCCTTTACTCAATTCTTAGAAAGGCAGATCTTCATCATTCGGAACGACCATAAAATCATCCGAATCACCGCTTGAATATGAAGACGGTGCAGGAGCTGGCTCCTGACGATAGGTCTGCTGCTGATAGCTGTTCTGGCTGCCGTAATTACTGCCGCCCGAAGAATCAC
>JBGVAQ010000337.1:0-4036 GCA_045224775.1 Acutalibacteraceae bacterium
CGAATTCCAGCACGTTAAACCGGGTAAGGGTGCAGCTTTCGTTCGTACAAAGATAAAGAACGTTATTACAGGTGCAGTTATTGAAAAAACTTTCAACCCTAACGACAAATATCCCACAGCTTTCATTGAGAGAAAGGATATGGAATATCTCTACAATGACGAAAACCTCTATTACTTCATGGATAACGAAACATATGAGCAGATCCCGATAAGCAAGGATGTTCTTGGCGATAACTTCAAGTTCGTTAAGGAAAACATGGAGTGCAAGATTCTTTCATACAAGGGCAGCGTATTCGGCGTAGAACCCCCGACATTCGTTGTTCTTACAGTTACTCAGACAGATCCGGGCTTCAAGGGCGATACAGCTACTAACGTTACAAAGCCTGCAACACTTGAAACAGGTGCCGAGATAAAGGTTCCGCTCTTTATCAACGAGGGCGATCAGATACAGATCGACACAAGAACAGGCGAATACATGGCAAGAGCATAATTCCCTGTAAAATTCTACTTGGAGGCTGAATTAATGAAACTTACCGAAAAGGCTGCATATATCAAAGGTCTTATCGAAGGTCTTGAGCTTGATCCTAACGATAAACAGACAAAGGTACTTAAAGCTCTTACAGATCTTGTCAATGAAATGGCTGATGAGCTTTGCCAGCTTGAACAGTGCTATGATGATGTATGCGATCAGATAGATGCACTTGACGAGGATCTCTCAGGCGTTGAGGATCTTATCTATGATGACGAGGACGAGAATGAGTGCGGCTGCGGATTCTGCAAAAGCGGTTCAGATGATACTGCTTATGAAGTAACATGCCCGACATGCGGCACTACTATCGGTCTTGACGAGGAATCACTCAATGACGGCGGTATCGACTGCCCGAACTGCGGCGAAACACTCGAATTTGATTATGACGAGGATGAACTCGACGATAAGTCCGACACTGAAGAAAAAACCGAAGAAGAATGATATATTCGGCTTATTATGCGGAATTCTGCATGGCAGGGTTCCGCATTATTGGTTATATAATAAATAAAGGAAAGGATGATGCGATATGCTGATGAGTCTTCTGAGATCGGGAAACATGGATATCATCTCAGTTATCACATATATAATATCCGTGCTGATGGTTATATTCCTTGTAAATCCGCTGCACGAATGCGCTCACGGCTTTGTTGCATACAAGCTGGGCGACAGAACAGCAAAAAATCAGGGCAGACTTACTCTCAATCCTCTTGCTCATATAGATTACATGGGTTCTTTACTCATGCTGCTTGTAGGCTTCGGTTGGGCAAAGCCTGTGCCTGTAAATCCACGTAATTTCAAAAATCCAAAAGTCGGCATGGCAATAACCGCTCTCGCAGGTCCTGTTTCAAACCTGCTTGCCGCTGTTATTTTCGGTCTTTGCTACAACACAATTGTTACTATACTCATTAAAAACGATCAGGCTGTTATCTTAGGTTCAGCGATAATGATATCCAAAAGCGTATCATTTGTAAAATACGTGCTGATGTTCTTTGAATTTCTCATAATCATAAACATATCACTTGCAGTATTCAACCTTATACCGATACCGCCGCTTGACGGTTCAAAAATAATGATGGCATTCATGTCAGATAAGACAATATTCAAGCTCTATCAGTATCAGATATATTTTTCGATAGGACTTTTCATTCTTATAATGATGGGCGGAGTGAGCAAACTGCTTCTTCCGATACAAACATGGTTATATAACATAATAAACTGGCTCACAGCCCTTCCGTTCTCCTGGGCATGGTAGGAGGAGTGCCTCCGCTGTCGATTTCGCATTGTCAGCCTATTCAAACGAAAAAATCATCATTGCGGTGGCAAGTTTAATTTTAGCAATAATTAATCGTAAGTTTTCAGGACGGTAAAACAGGAGTTTTGAAGTGGAAAAAATATCATATAAACTTGAGGCATTTGAAGGTCCTCTCGACCTTCTTCTTCACCTCATAGAAAAAAACAAACTTAATATATATGATATTCAGATATCCGAGCTGCTCGAACAGTACATGGAACATATAGAACTCATGCAGCAGCAGGATCTTGATATTGCAGGAGAATTTCTTGCTATGGCATCAAAGCTTGTGCAGATAAAATCGGCTATGCTGCTGCCGAAATTCGAGGAAGCCGAGGAAATGCGCAGAGAACTTTCCGGTCAGCTTATCGAATATCAGAAATGCAAGAAGGTAGCAAAGCTTTTATCCGATAATATAAGCTTTGACAGCTTTTGCAGAGAACAGGCAAAAATAAAGGCGGATATGACATACAAGCGCAGCCACGAACCTTCATATCTTACGGCTGCATATCTTACAGCCGCAGGACGCGGAAAAGCAAAACTTCCCCCACCGGAAAATGCTTTTTCGGGTATCGTGAAACGCCGTATAGTTTCGGTAAGTTCAAGGATAATAAGCATAATGAAAAAACTGTGGGGCGGACAAAAAAGAAAATACAGCTCTATCTTTGAAGATGCGTCCGACAAGAGTGAGCTTGTCGCTACATTCCTTGCCGTTCTTGAACTGATAAAGGGTAAAAGAGTACGGATAGAAGGAGAAGGAAACGAACAGGAGTTAAAGCTTATAAGCGGTGGTGGAAAGAATTGGAAAAAGGAAAAATAAAAGCGGCTGTCGAGGCTGTAATATTTGCCTGCGGAACACCTGTTGAAACTCAGAGGATCGCTCAGGCTCTTGATATAAGCACTGACGAGGCAACAAAAATCTGCGGGCAGCTTATGTCCGAATACGAAAACGCCGGAAGAGGAATAAGAATAGTAAAGCTCAATGACAGCTTTCAGATGTGTACAGTCGAAGAATTCGCCCCGACTATACGCACAGTTCTCGACCTTAAAAGAAATACTCCGCTCTCACAGGCAGCTGCCGAAGTACTTGCAGTAATAGCCTACAATCAGCCTGTAACAAAAGCTTTTGTCGAACAGGTCAGGGGCGTTGACTGTTCAGGCGTTATCTCAGGTCTTATATCCCGTCAGCTCATAGAAGAAAAAGGCCGTCTGGAGCTGCCAGGAAAACCTCTTATATACGGTACAACAGAGCATTTTCTCAGATGCTTTAATATATCATCAATAGATGAACTTCCTCCCCTCCCCAATGACGAGGATGACGAACAGGACAATGATGAAAACAACGAAAACCAAGACAATGAGCAGGTGAAGTAAATGAACATCTTCCTGATAATACTTTCGGTGATATTGATCATAATAGATATCCTTATTTTCTGCCCTATCAGCATAAAGCTTGTCTATGACAATGACTTAAAGCTCAGGGTAGGATATCTTTTCCCTGTTTTCAGGATACTTCCACAAAAGCCAAAGAATGAAGAGGCAGAAAGAAAAAAGGAAGAGAAGAAAAAGAAAAAAGCCGCTAAGAAAGCTAAAGAAACCGAATCGGAACAATCCGAAAAAAAGAAAAAAGGCAATTTCATAAGCGAATATAAAAACGCTCACGGTCTTGACGGATTAATAGAGCTTTTGAAAACGCTTGCAAAAATAGCTCTTGAAGCCGTCAAAAAAATAACCGATCATACCGTGATATCAAAAATGGAGCTTCATCTGCTTATCGGCTCGGAGGATGCCGCAACAACAGCACTTACCTACGGCGGTGCATGCAGTGCAGTATTTCCGCTGATATCCGTAATAGAAAACAATGTAAAGAAGTGCCGTCATAAAGAATATATCTCCCCATGCTTCACGATGACCGAAACAAAAGTATATTTTGTCCTCAAAGCAAGGATAATCCCGTTCTTTATTCTCAGTGCGGCTGTAAAAGCGCTTATCAGAACTTTAAAGACTATTGCAAAATGATGATAATTATATTATACTATTAGGGTATGATATAAAAATATATTAATTGTCCCCGGACAAAATTTTGAAAAGGCGGTGTTTTAAATGAGTGATCGTCCAATAGAAGGTCTTATGGACACTACTCTTGAAAAAATCAGACAGATGGTCGATGTCAATACTGTTATCGGCAATCCTATCACAGCTCCCAACGGTACTAC
>JBGVAQ010000338.1:0-2439 GCA_045224775.1 Acutalibacteraceae bacterium
AGGGAGGAAAAGTTATAGTCAATGTTGATGCAAAGCCGGATTTAGTGACCATAACTTTTATTGACAGCGGTTTACCTTACAATCCACTCGAAAAGCCTGATCCTGATATAACACTTCCTGCGGATAAACGTAAAATCGGAGGTCTGGGAATCTACATGGCTAAAAAGCTGATGGATGAAATTACTTACGAATACAATAACGGACAAAATGTTCTGACTATGAAAAAGAATATCAGATAATTTAATTCTTAGCAAAAAAGACCGCATTCCTGTGCAGATAGGATTTGCGGTCTTTTTAAGTAAAGAATAATTTAAGAGAGTATGTTACGAATCATAGAAGTTCTGTCCGTCATCTGTTACAAGACGCTCGGTTTTCGGGTACTCGAAGATATCAGGATTTCCGGAGTTAGCTGTGAGATAATCTGCAAATTCAGCGGCATAATATTTTGCCATTCCGAGATTATGCATGAGATAATTTCCGCAGTTTTTTTCTGATGCACCGGGAACGACCTGTGCATCATTTACTGACCGGAATGCTCTGAGTATAACATCATATATTTCACTTGGAGAACGTTTTCCTTTGAGAATTATATAAAACCCTGTCAGACATCCCATAGGGCCCCAGTAAATCAATTCATCTTTCCAGTCGGGATCGTTGCGAATGAAGGTAGCTATTATGTGTTCAAGAGAATGCATTGCTGCGACATCAATTGCAGGTTCCTTGTTTGGCTTTTTAAGCCTTATATCATAGGTAGTTATCATACTGCCGTTGATAGTATCCACACGGCTTGTAAAAATACCTGGGATTATTTTTGTATGGTCTACCGAAAAGCTTGGTATCAGATCCATATTTTTATCTCCTTTCATTTGACCGGCAATTCATCTCCGTCATTAAGGCGTGAATGAATTGCCGGTCGTTTATATAATTATTTACTTTTTGATTTTTTACCCGATCTGTCAAATTCGGGGTTGAAAGCATAGAAATTTCTGCTGTCGAGCTTGTCTGTCACAAGTCTGAGAGCTTCACCGAATCTTTGGTAATGGACAACTTCTCTTGCACGCAGGAATCTTATGACATCCTTTACATCCGGATCATCACAAAATCTGAGGATGTTGTCATAGGTTGTCCTTGCCTTTTGTTCTGAAATGTATGAATATAGACAACATCAATTAAATGAATGATTATTTATTTGCATTTCCAGATATGACTGCTGAGCGGTTCAATATAGCTTCCTCCGCCGAAATCGTGTACTTTGCCTGTTACGAGATCATCTGCAAGTCCGTAACCTGCATCAAAATGAGCAGTATAAGGCTGATCGTCGGCATTGATGGCAATAAATACACGTTCACCGTCAAAGTCACGCTGTATAACGCACTGTTTGTTTGTAAGAACGGGTATTTTTATATCGCCATAGCAAAGAGCCTTGCATTCCTTGTGTGCTTTTGCAAGACGCTTGATGTGTTCTGTAAGTTCGTTGCTTTCGGGAGCCTTGAATTCAGGTCTTAAAGCAGGATCGCCCTGACTTTTTTCAGCCTTAGTACCCCATTCACTTCCGTAGTAAATGCAGGGAATACCGGGCATACCGAAAAGCATTGTATATACAAGGGGAAGATGTGCAGGATTAGAGAGAATGCTTGCTATACGGGTAACATCATGGTTGTCAGCAAAGCAAAGGAGGTGCATACCTCTGTACTGACACCACTGTTCAGGACCAAAACGGTTTTTGAGTGAATGGCATATCTCAAACATATTCATTGAATTGAAGCTTGAGAAAAGACCTTTATAGCATTCATAGTTTGTAGCAGAGTGGAGCATTTCATCATTTACCCAGCGTGAATAATCGCCGTGAAGAAGTTCGCCTATGAGGAAGAAGTCCTCACGAAGCTCTGTCGTAAATTTTCTGAGGCGTTTGAGGAAATCAAAATCAAGGCAGTATGCAACATCAAGACGTATTCCGTCTATTCCGAAATACTCTATCCAGTATTTAACTGCGTTAAGTATATGTTCAACAACAGCAGGATTGCGGAGATTAAGCTTTACAAGATCATAATGACCTTCCCAGCCCTCGTACCAAAGACCATCGTTGTAGCTGCTGTTGCCGTCAAAATTTATGTTGAACCAGTCTTTGTAGGGTGAATCCCATTTTTTATCGCATACATCACGGAACTGCGGAAATCCTCTGCCTACATGGTTAAAAACACCGTCGAGAACTACTTTGATACCGTTTTCGTGAAGCTTGTCACATACCTTTTTGAAGTCCTCGTTAGTACCAAGACGGCAGTCTATTTTACAATAATCTCTTGTGTTGTAGCCGTGGTCATCAGATTCAAAGACAGGTGAGAAGTAAACGGCATTGCAGCCTATTTCAGAAATGTGTTCTGCCCAGTCAAGTACTTTAAGTATGCGGTGTTCCTGCACACCGTCATTTTTAAAAGGAGC
>JBGVAQ010000339.1:0-5228 GCA_045224775.1 Acutalibacteraceae bacterium
CTTACAGGTGCTTTGGCTGTATCTATGATAGCAGGCACATCCGTAAGTGCCGCAGCAGCCGTTGCTGTTCCGGATACAGACGGTAACAGTGCTGCTTCTGCTAAGTTCGATCAGATTAAGGAAATAATCAAAAACTACTTGGCAGAGAAATTCCCCAAGGAAGAGATCAAGGCTCTTATACAGGAGTATGCTCAGAAGATCGGTGCTTACATTCCAAAGGAAAAGATCGAGGCTCTTATCGATCAGATCATGCAGGAAGTAGTTCAGTATATCCCCGAAGAAACAATGCAGGAAATACAGCAGATAATAGCTGTCGTTTCTCAGGATGATTTCCCGCAGCAAATGGCTCAGTCCATAATTTCCGATGTTCTGGATACTGTATATAAAGAATACCTTAAAGCTGAAGATCTTGCAGACCAAATAAAAATGGCTGTAAAAGTTTTGGCAGGCAAGGCAAAAGAGGCAGCTGCTGCCGAATATGCTAAGCTCCCCGAAGAAGTACGTGAAAAAATAAGCGATACTCTTATGAAGGTAAAAATGTTGGCTGAGGCTATAAAAGAAAAAGCAAGCAAATACTATGTTTCAGAAGGATATCTGTATCTGACAGAAGACGACTATACATATTGTATCATGATCAACCCTGAAAAAGGTATTGAAGCAATAGCGGTTCGCTATTCAGGAGAAGATGAAAAAATAATTATACCGTCTACTGCAGATTCTATTCCTGTTACATCTGCAAGCCTTTCGGCAGATAACACCGTTACTGCTGTAACTATCCCCGAAACCTTCACAAAGGTTGACGCTTTATCATTCATGGGACTTCCCTCTCTTAAATATATCTATGTAAACAAGAACAATCCTTACTTCAAGTCTGCAAACGGTATTGTTACCGATAAAGCCGGCTCAACTCTTGTTGCTGTTCCTTCAGCAAGAAAATACTCTCCTTCAGAGCGTATAACTGCTATAGGTGAATTTGCTTATGCAGGAAGCTTTATGAATAAAATTAATATTCCGTCAACAGTTACATCTATCGGCAAATCTGCTTTCCTGTACTGCATAAACCTTTCAGAGATAACTATACCTGAAAGTGTTACAGAAATTCAGGACTTTACTTTCGCAGGCTGTATGGCTCTCAGCAAGGTAGTTGTTCCTTCAACAGTTACAAGCATAGCTGATAATGCCTTTGCTGGTATCAATACAGATGCAGTATTCTACTGCGAGAACAATACCGACTATGCTGTAAAATATGCAGAAGATCATGGCTTTAAGGTAGTATCTACTTTTGATGCAGACTTCGATGGAACAAGCATAACTCTTCTCGGCGCTTCCGCAGTATTTTCTGCTCAGGGAAAATACAGTGAAGGTGATTATCAGTACGCTTTCTACTACAGACAGAAGGGCACTGAAAAGTGGAAAACAAAGCAGAAGTATTCCGCTAACAACAGCATTACAATGACACCCGGATATACCAATGATTATGAAGTATGCGTAAAAGTAAAGAATGCAAAAGGTGAAGTAATCGAGAAGATTTTTGACTGGAAGGTAATCCAGACAGCAAACAACAAGTCCTCTATTGTTCAGGAAGGAAATATTATTAAAACAAAATGCAAGGCAGTTGATAAGGGTACTACATTCTCTGTTTATTACAAGAAAGCCGCTGACAGCGATTGGATAACAGTACAGCCATATGAGAAAAACAAATTTGTTGATATTGAACTCGCTGAACCCGGTGACTACAATATATGCATAAAGGCTAAGAGCAGACTCGGCTTTATCTCAAAGAAATACTTTGATGTTACCGTAGAGTAATTGACAACATCTTCCTTAATTCCGGCCCCGGTATACATATCGGGGCTTTTCTTATGTATATCCGGTGTGACATTGATCAGTCAATAGAAACATTACTCTGCATCACCGGACGTTACCAAACGCATATGAAAGTGCCGGCATTTTTCAGCCACTGCTCAGGCATTATAGGGATAGCCGCATTGAAAAAGAACAAAAAGAAATCAAGTAAAGGGAGCATAAAAATGCATTTGTTTAATAAGATGTTGAATTTTATGGTTATCAGGAGCGTTTCAGCTTATGGAGGTTTGTGCAGAAAAAAGCTGATAAAGGACAGCGCCGAAGTTGACAAGGTAAGCGAAAAACTTCTCCTTGATCTTGTAAAAAGAAACAGGAATACGGAATACGGCAGGAAATACGGTTTTTCGGATATACATACAATACAGGATTATCAGGACAAGGTGCCGTTCACAACTTACGAGAACTACAAGGATTATATCAGACGGATCGCCGATAACGGTGAGCAGCATCTGCTCACAGCCGACAAGGTCGAGTTCTTTGCCAACACATCTGGAACGTCAGGCGAAATCAAGCTGATACCTGTTGTCAAAAGAGCCAAAAAGCCCTATTCCGAAACCGTTGCGGTTTTTATGAACATCATTGTTTCGGAAATGAAAAAACGCGGCATCTCCTGCGGAAGAGGTTTGAATACTGTTGAGATAGAAACCAATGCCACCAACAGCGGTATCCCGTCAGGTCTTATCTCAGCCTATACGCTGGGCAGTGCAAAATTTGCTATCCCTGTCATAACCTGCTTTCCAAAAGAGATATTCGGTTACGGCGAAGGCGTTGACATGAAGTACCTGAAGGCCTTCTATGCCCTGAAGGATCGTGATCTTGTCTATATGGCGGCTGTGTTCATGTCGAATATCACAGACCTGATGACATACATTTTTGAGAACACCGATATGCTTATCAATGATATTGCAAGCGGCAGGATCAGCGATTCTGTCAATATTCCTGACGAGCTGAGGAAAAAACTCAGCAAAAAGCTCCGTCCCGATCCCGACAGAGCGGACGAACTGAGAAAGATATTCAGTGATCATTCCTACAGCGGGATCATGAAGGCTATATGGCCAAAGCTCAGCCTTATTATTGGTATCGGTACAGGAGAATTTGCAGGCTTTGCCAAGAAGCTGCGTGACTACTGCGGCAGCGGTGTGACATTCTACTATGAAACCTATTCAGCCAGCGAAGCTTTGATCGCAAATGCGCCGGACATCGAAAATGATAACTACCTGCTGCTGACAGACAGTGCATTTTTTGAATTTATCCCTGTTGATGACGAGAACGCCAGACCGCTGCTGCGTCATCAACTTGAAAAAGGAAAACTTTATGAAATTGTCGTGACCAATCTTTCCGGTCTTTACCGATACAGGATAAAGGATGTTGTAAAAGTAACAGGCTTTGAAGGAAAAAACCCATTGATAAATTTTGCATACCGAAAAAATCAGGTCATCAACATTACCGGTGTCAAGCTGACAGGTGACCATATCACCAACGCCATGAAAGCCTTTGAGCAATCCACTCATATTCATATCACAGATTATACTCTTTATCCGGATACAAGCCACTCACCATGGAGACTGGTACTTTTCCTTGAAACCGAGGAAGAGCTTTCTGAGGAACAGAAAATACACTTTGCGAAGATATTTGATGAAAAGCTTTCCGAAATGAATCATGAGCATGGACGGATGCTCAATATCGGAGAAACCTCTCCGTCCTTGATCTGTCAGGTAGAGAAAAACACTTTCCGTGCCTACAGGGAATACCGGATCAAGCAGGGAGCTTCTCAGAATCAGCTCAAAACGTCTCGTGTCATCAACAGTCCTGATGTGCTTAAATTGTTTATAGATCACACCAAAACAGGCTGACAAACGAAGAAAATATTAAAAAAAGGAATAAACACCAAAAAATAATGCGGGACACAGATTCGTGCCCCGCAATTTTTTGGTTTGAACAACGCCGCAAAGAATCCAAGATTGCATTCTTTGCGGCATTTTCTGATATCAGTTAAACTGAGAATTGTAAATTTCGCTGTAAAGTCCGCCGAGTTCCATAAGGGAGTCATGGTTACCTGTTTCAACAATGTTACCATCCTTCATAACAAATATCAGGTCGGCATTCTTGATGGTAGAAAGTCTGTGTGCAATAACAAAGCTTGTTCTACCGCTTGTCAGAGAATCCATCGCCTTTTGAATCAGGATTTCCGTTCTGGTATCTACGTTACTGGTTGCCTCATCGAGAATAAGCATAGGCGCATTCTCGGTCATTGCTCTTGCAATAGTAACGAGCTGCTTCTGACCTGCGGAGAGAGCACTTTCCTTCTGAATCTCGGTATCAAGTCCTTGCGGCAGGGTGTCAACATAGTGGCTCAGGTTAGTCTCCACGAGAATCTCACGAAGTCTGTTTTCGTCAACATTCTTGAGGTTGTAGACAATGTTTTCTCTGAGAGTACCGTTGATAACCCATGTTTCCTGAAGAATCATACCGAAGATTTCTCTGAGCTCCTGACGCGACATCTCCTTGATGGACACACCGTCAACCAAGATATCACCGCTGGTAATTTCATAGAAACGCATCAGCAGATTAACCAGTGTGGTCTTACCTGCGCCGGTAGGTCCAATGATAGCGACCTTCATACCGGGCTTGATTTTACCAGAGAAGTTGCGGATAGTAAGCTTTTTGGGATCGTAGCCGAAGCATACGTCTTTGAATTCAACCTCACCGCGAATGTGGTTATGGTCGAGAAGCATTTTCTTTTCGCCCTCGTCCGGAAGCTCTTCCTGCTCGAGGAAGGTGAATACTCTGTTGCACGCAGCGGTACCGAGCTGGATGGTAGAGCTCGCCTGACCGATTTGTGAAAGAGGCTCCTGGAAGAGTGATACATATACTATAAAGCCGGTAATAACGCCGATGTCGGAAATCATGCCGTTTGCAAAGAGCAGACCTGCAACAATAAGAACCGCAGCATATGTCAGGTAAGATACAAACTGCATGGCAGGCTCGATCAAAGTACCGATAGCCTGTGATTTATACAGGATAGTACCGAACAGATCGTTTTTCTCTCTGAATTCCTCAATCTTTTTATCTTCGGCGTTAAATGCCTTGATAACAAGCTGACCGGAATAGTTTTCTTCAACGGCAGCATTGACTTCGCCAAGGAGCTTCTGGTTTTTGTCAAACAAAGGCAGTGCGTACTTGAAAGTAACACCAATAATAATCAACATGATAGGAAGCGAGCATACAACGACGAGTGCCATCTGCCAGCAGGCAATAAACATTGCGATGAATACGCCGATCAACATAGCACCGGACTGCACCAGCATGCTCACGGAGTTTTGCAGCGAGGTGCTGAGGATATCGACGTCGTTGGTGATAAC
>JBGVAQ010000340.1:0-10890 GCA_045224775.1 Acutalibacteraceae bacterium
GTGGTGAAATCCCCACACCCCAGACCAACTTCTGCCAATTTTCAAAAATCGGGCAAAAGTCAAAATCGCTCCGCTCACCATAAAAACGGAAATTGAAGATTTTCCGAAAATAATGATCTGAAAAAATTTCAGACATATCAAACAGACTACAGAAATTTTTTTCAACAACGGCGTCGTGCAGTTTCATCCTGTCGGCGGTATTTCCGAAAAGTCCGGCTCATTCCTTATCGGATAGTCTTACTGTTTTTTCTCAGTTTTCGTTATCCTCACATATTTTCTTGATGACGTCATATACCCCCCCTTCTATGCATTTTTTACTTGACAAACACAATTACGATTTATCGCATTAACGATAACTTTATTATAGCATATAGCTTACACATAATCTATATCATTTTTTCATAACGTGTGACTTCGAATCGCTATCAATTAATTATCGTAAAAAAAGGAAAAAGCAACGTGAATATTATCGTACTATCTGTTTGTCCGATATATACAAAAAAAATAAACATATTTTTGTTATTCAAACGAAAATTGTTGCCATTCCGGCAACCTCTATTGAAAATAATACAAAAAGTTATAAAATAAGAATGAAGTCACTTGACAGAAAGAGAGGTAAAACCGAAAATGAAAAAAGTTTTCAAACAATCAGTGAGCTTTTTGCTATCGTTCATCATGATTGTCAGTGTGTTTACCATTATTCCGGTAACGGTTGGCGCCGAGTCTTCCGACAGATACGATAAGGTTGTTGCTGCACTGACACAATTGGTGGACGGTGACGAAGAACGTGCTAAAGAGATTATGGAATCACTGCATACCTCCGGACTTGTTGATGAGGACGGAAATATGGTTGATCTCGATGTCCGTGAAGACGGTAGGAGCGTTAGTTTGTCTGAGCTGACAAGCCGCATCAACAGCGGCGATAAAGTTGGCGATATTACCGTCAACGGCAACGCTGCCACGACGGATCAGGTCGTGCAGATTCAGCAGGTGGACAGTCTGCTGGATATCATTCAGCAGATTGACACTGACGTGGAGATTACCAACGAGCACGTTGCAAATTTTGAATCCTTGCTCGAAGGCATCGAAAACGGAAGCGTCGATCTTAACAACGCTATCAAAAGCGGTACATTGAAGCTGACCACGAAAAAGGCCGCTTCAACTGACAGCACCCGGAATTCCGGTTTGAAATCCGGCAGCGGTACCTATACAGTGAAGGAACAGCTTGTAAACTACCTGGATCATTTTTTATATTCCCAGGCAGGTCTGACCCGGCAGCAGGCATGGGATGATCTGCAAGCCCTTTGCGATGCCGGACTCATTGATACGGACGGCAACTTCGTTGAGGTGACCGTAGTGGAGGAATTCTCGGTCGTCGATCTGAATAAAGTGGCGGAGCGCATTGAAAAAGGAGAAAGTGTAGGCAATCTGACCGTTAACGGCAACGCCGTCACAAAAGAGCAAATCATAAAGATCCGTGATATGAAAAAAGTGATGTATTTTGCGGCTATTGGTCCGGCTACCATGGATGAGTATAACGCATTGCAGACTCTGTGTCAGTTAATTCAGTCCGGCGAGATCAATCTCCAGTCGTTTGCCGAGGAAATGCCGACAGTGCTGAAAAAGAAGTCCGGCAGCGGCGAAGTCAGATTCGTCAACACATTCAAGGTAACGGACGATATCGTGGACTTTCTTTATGCGCAACTCTATATACCATCAGGTTTTTCCCGTGATCAGGCACAAAAGGATCTGCAAGACCTTTGCGATGCAGGATTGATCGATTGGAACGGCAATTTCATTGCTCTGAACGTATATGAAAATGGTCAAAAAGCCAATCTGGACAAATTGAAAGAGCGTATTGAAAAAGGTGAGATAACTGGCAGTCTGAAGGTTAACGGCAACGCCGTCACAAGCGTGCAGATCGTAAAGATTCAGCTTGTTGCTCGGTTAATGAAGGCGGTAGCGAAGCATGAAATATCTACTCCGAGGGAACGTGAAGAAATTCAGGAACTGATCACGTTATTAAGATCCGGCAAAATCAATCTCAGTTGGTTTGCTGAGAACATGGCGTCTTTTCTGATAGATAAGTCCAGCATAGGGAAGGGCAATGTCACCGACGCCCTTTCGGACGCTTTGCTCCAGACGTTTCGCGGAGGATTCCCGAGTCTAAGCGATGAGAGCAATGCAAAAAAGTATTTGCAGGCTCTTTATGAAGCGCTGATTATCGATGCAAACGGCAACTTCATCGAGGCTTATGTAAAAGAGGCGGATTCCTACGTTTCGTTGGAAGATGTGGCACAGCGCATCCGGAACGGCAAAACCGTGGGCAAGCTCGCTATCAACGGAAATGCCGCAACACCGGAGCAAGTTGCTGCGCTCCAGAAGATGAAGAAAGTGATGGCATTCACCCAGCGGTATATGCAGAGCGGCGGTAGTCTGGGCAGCGTTTTCACCCCATCCGAATTAGATGAGATTTATGCGCTGGAAGCTGAGATCAGAAACGGAACGGTCAATTTCTATAACTTCGCTGCGGTCATGCCGCCTGTGCTGCATATTCGGCAGACATATCCCGACACAAACAGCAGAGTCGGAAAACTGATTTTGGACAGCAGCGGCAGCTACACCGCACCCTATATCAGCGGCAAAAATTATGAAGAGAATCATTCCTTCGAGAAGATTCCCGAGCTATGGGATAATACCTGGTACTCCACAGAAGAGTATGACGGTGTAGGAGCCGGTGTGGTGACGTTCGAATTTGGCGATCGTGATATAACCTCATTGAATTTCATCACAGTAAGGCTGAGCGAGCCGCAGCCGGTTCCCGTCAGCTTTGACTGGAAGCTCATACCGGGTGAGCTGGACATTTCAGGCAGCGGTACAGTAACATGGGAACCGGGCGATACGAATGATAAGAAGATCACCATACCACACCCGGATTATGGCAATCAGTGGTTTGGAAATCGCGGATTTGTGTTTACTGCGACCTCAAGGCAAAATGCAGTCTTTGAGAACGGCAAAACCAGGTTTAACGAAGTGCTTTGTGCATACACGGGCTCGGCTCCCGCGATCGATGCATCCGCAACTCATGTTACAGTGGACAATATCAGCGTTCCGCCGGGAACGTACTATACCGGTGATATCATACCGGTCGTGGTAACGCTGAGCCAAAACGTTCAATTGTCAGAATGGGCAACCACTACGCTGACAGTCAACAAAACAGACTGCTTATGGATGGCGCATCGGAATTGGTATAAGAGCAATAAGATCGCCTTCGGATATACCGTAAAGGATGCGGATGCGGTCTCCATCACTGTTTCGGGACTTTCAAATCTGCATAGTCAACATGGTGACAGTGTGACGATTGACAATATATTCCCGGAGACGACCTTTGATGCGTCGAAGGGTGTTATCATTCGTCCCGATGTAAAGCGTTGTACCCTTGATCTGGATAAAAAAAAGTACGGCATCAGTGACGATGCAGTAGGCAATCAGGTCGTAACCATGGTGTTTCCGTTCAAGTACGGTGTGGACAAGAGCTGGATCGTCAATGAGGCGGTTCCGATCGGCAAGGAACTGGAGCTTCCCCTGCCCGGTCTCGAAAACGGAAAAACTACCCACTATCTGGCGGGTATGTATGTATCCTTCGATGAAGGCAAGACACGTTACCCCGTCTATGTTGTCAACAGTAACGGTAAGGAGGGCGTGGCGCTTGCGGCACGTTTCATTCCTGATATTAACACTTATTCAGCACTGCGCAGGGATACGGCCGATATTTTCTATGACCCGGAGGTTGTTGTCGCCGAAACCGATTCGGAAAAGTATCTGCCTGCGTGGAAACAGGGGATAAACGACGTTAAGGATGCCTGCTTCTCAGGCGCAGGTAAGGCAGACGCAATTCTTCTTTACGGCTCAAGCTATTCCTATTACGTCAAAAGCCTGAGGTTATTTGAAAAGACGAAATATGTCGAGCGTGCCGGCGAAAACTTTGAGGTCGACAACGGCTTCATTCCGGACGGCAGCCGGTATGTTCTGGTTGGAGATGCAGCGCATCCCGAAAATCAGTACGACGTTGAAATCACTGCATATCAGGAATTTTACAACGCAGTCAAAGACAATGTTCGTGCAGAATCGGATCAGGAGCTGGTATTGGGTTATCAGATAAGTAATCGTGAGGCGTTCACCTACAGCGCTCCGAAGGACTTCGTCTGGAGCAGCAGCAATCCCTCGATCGCTGAGATCGAAACGGACAAGAAAACCGGCGAAGGGCATATCGTTTTAACCGGCAGCGAGGGTAAGGTCAAGTTCTTCCTTACCGTCTGCAACGGTTTTGACAAGTATGCGTATACGCTGGAAACGCCGGAGATCACCGTTTTGGCAGGATCCGAACCGTTCCTGAATGTTCCGGCACGATCTCGGATACGCTCGACTCTGACAAACACAGACACCGACGTTTTTTTCTCTTCCAATGTAACGGCGTGCAACGCATTGTCCGGCAAACCTGCGACTTTCACAGCAAAGCTTTACAAGGTCGACTCTGCAAACGATACTCCTTCGGGAGAACCGAGCTGGACAATTACTCTTCCAAGCACCGTTGACAATACCGTTTCGCACATCACCGTTCCCGGTGATCAGATTCCCGACGTCGGCTATTACGCTGTTGTGATCGGGACAAGATATGAGGGAGGTACTTCTGCAGGTGTGGAGATAGCAGCGGCAGATTTTTCCGCCACTGCATATCTGAATGTTAAGCAGGCTCCCGCCAAGGTCACGCTTAACCGACTGGAAAGCTATTACGTTGACAGTGACAATATACCATCCATTGGCTACACCGTTACCCCTGCAAGCGCAACAGTGGAATACACTACCCAGAAGTCCGGCAGTGCGGTGAGCGCAAGACAGTCCGCTTCCGGCGGAACCATTCCCTTCACCGCAGAAACCCCCACGGGGGTGAAGGACGTCTATATCATCACGGTCTATGCCCGCAGCAATCCAAGCGAAGCATGGAGCGTGGACTCTATGATGCTGACCGTCTATAACATGGATGCGCTGGATATCATCATCGCAGACGTTGCTGACGGTGCCATCGGCGGCACCACCGGCGGAACCGGCACGGTTGCCGACGGTACAACCGTTATTATGGACAATCACGACAAGCTGGCGGGCTATGGTCTCACGGACAGCAACTTCCGGCTTACATACGACGATTTTACAGCCCTGCGTTCGGACCTGAGACTCAACAAGATCATCTCAGCCAACTACGGCACGGGTGTCTGGGGCTTGCTGTCGGATAAGATGCAATGGAGTTCCAGCAACCCTGACAGTGTTTCCATAGACTACAAACAGGGCGGTTATTACGCCGATATCCGAAGCTACCCTTACGCCTCCTATGCCCCGACAACCGATTTCCTGCTGACCGCTAAGGGAGAGGATGATGATAATGTTACCATCACCGCAACCCATGCCAACACAGGAAAGCGTGAAACCTTTACCGTAAAGGCAAATACTCTTCAGGACGAGCTTTATTTGTTCCGTTTCACTCCGAAGGCGAAGACCACCGTAACCTATACCAACGGAGCCGGCGAACAGCGGAGCCTGACGTCCAACGAGGAAGGCGAGCTGGCAGTTTATGAGCCGGAGGGGATCAAGAGCTCTGTTACGGCGATGTCGAACGTGGACGGCAACGTCTATGTCGGCACGATCTACGCCGGCAATCTGGTGAGCGGAGAAAACGACGATCCTCCGCTGATGCTTTATCCCTGCAACAACCTGTACATGAGCGCTGTATCCAACGCAGCGCTGACCTTCCTGAAGCCGGACGGCAGCGCCTATAACGGTGAAGTGACTCTTCGTGCCGGCGTCTACAAAAACAACATTTACTGTCCCGATGCGCTGATTAAGACAAGCAAGAACGAGATGAACGGTAAAAACGGCCGTGAAGACATTACCCTTACGGTCACGAACGGCAAAATCAGCCTTTGGTTCGATCCTACACAGTTCACCCATAATCCGTCTGACAAGTCGCTGGGCCCCGGCGACACCCTTGCCTATGTCATCGAGTATCGCTTTGCGGACAGCTATCAGCCCGGTTATGTCCGTATCGACGCTATACCTGATGCCGATCATTCGGCAAAACCCACTGATACTATTGTCAATATGCGTGACATCGTGGGGTCAACCCTTACTCCTCAGATTTTCCGCATGAATTACCGGCAGTTTTTCATAGACGAGAAAACGGGAACATATAAGGGAACAAACTATGTGCGCAGTGTAATGGATTTTGCTGAAAACATAGGCATTTCTATGAACTTAAGCAAAGCAGAGCTGTATACTGACGTCGCACTGCCCGCCGAGGAACTCGGCAAGGATGAAAAGGGCTATACAACCTTTGAAAACCTTGAGAATGCTGCAAAATTTACGTTCCGTACTGTTGAAGGCACAACACTTACCGGACAGGACGAGATCTCGTCATTACAGCAGATTCTGAATCTGCAGGATCTGGACGATGCAGCTTACTTTATCTTCCCATTCTCCTCTATCCTGATGGTACACAGCGTCTATACGATGACAGATGAAAATATGAATGCTGACGGCCTGACCGATCTGGGTGATAATCCCACCCCCACAGCTCGCATAGAAGCAGTCATTACCCGAGACGATATGACTGTCAGGAAGATCACGATACCATTTGGCATATCCAATCTGTCTCATCGACCGGATCTTGTTGATCCGAACAACGACGCAGGTGATGCGGCTGCCGAAATCAAGACCGAGATCGGACAGGAGATAAACGTCGGTCAAAGTCTGAAGAACGTCAACGTCAACTCTATGCTCAAATCCGGCTTTGCGTTCCTCACCGGCTTATCGTGTCAGGATATTAACTCACCGTTTAACCTGATGATCATTCCTACGGAGGATCCCGGCATTTTCCGTATCGTGGTCTTCGTCGGCTACAATCAAAAGCCTAACGATGATGAAGACGGACTGAGTATCAATTTGGATCCCAATGAGATGTATGAGGACATCAGCAGCTTGATCGAAGAGGAATCCAGCCCTGTCAGCTTTGATTTCCGTTTCTCCGGAACCATCATTCTGGAGGCAGGATATAACTTCTCCTCAAAGAAGTGGCAGTTCGACTTCTGCGGCGGCAGCGTCGGCATGGGCTTCAGCGTGAACTTTGAGTGGTCACAGAACTTCTTCTGCGGTCCGGTGCCTGCGGTCATTTCCTTTGAGATCAATGGGGATGCCGACGTGAAGGTTTCCTTCATAAACAAGGCGGCGGTCAAGTCTTTGCTGGTTGACGCAACGATCGGCATTTCTATCGAGGCATTTGCTGGTCTTGGCTTTGACGTAACCATTGCCAAGCTGAAACTGGGAATCTATGGAAAAATTGACGCAAACGTCAACTTCCTGTATCTGAAAAAATTCGGCGGAGGCAACTCCAACGGAACAAAGCTGGATATCCATGGCGAGATCGGAATCCGCCTGCAGGTAAAGCTTGGATTTATCAAATACAAAAAGACCTTCTGCTCCACGGGATTCAACTGGACGAAAAAGTGGGGCAAATACAACAGTATACAGGAACAGTGGGAAAATACCGGCTACGCCGAGCTGCTGGGTACGACCAAAAGCGGAAGGGCGTTTGCGATGTATGTGTTCCCCGATGAAACGGCATTGGTCGCAATTGACGGAGGCGGTGAACTCGAAAGCCGTGAATATCTGGAGCTGTATGACAGAGCCTGGAACGGCGGCGCCAACAACACCAGAAATGCGGCGGCTATGACGAACGTTCAGACAAACGCCTACCCCGATTCCAATCCCGTATTCAGCGACGACGGTAATATGTTATTATATATTTCCGACAACGATAATGCCAAGACGCCTGAAAGTGTAGTGAACTATGCTGCAAAGAATGGCAGTGTCTATCAACAGAGTGGGCGTATTGATACCTCTGAAGACAATCTTCTGGCGGATATGGACGTTGTTGCCAGCGGCACAGTCGGCGGCGAGAAAGATAAAGAGAGCAGTGTCTTTGCCGCATGGGTCAAGCAGACGGAGCCCCCGAAGAAGAGAATGGGGGCTAAAGCCACCTACGACGATCTGGGTATCATGACGAACTCCACCGAGATTTATGTCGGTATGTACACGCCCAAAGAAGTGTTGAGATATGAAACGATCATTGTCGGCGGAATGAGTTATGATCTTCCGATACGTGTTTATAACAGAAAGTGGACTGTAGAGCGCCTGACGGATAATACGATCGCAGATATGGCGCCCACTGTGGCAAGCTACGGCAACAAAGCCATTGTGGCATGGCGCAGCCTGAGTGCTTCACAAATGCCGGAGGATGGCAGCAGCGATGACTTCACTGCTATGTTCAACGCAGAGAACAACATCAATTACAGAATCGGTACCAATAATGCAAGTACCGGTAAGGTTACCTGGACCGACGCAAAGATCGCCTACAACGGTGCTTCCGGTACAGTCAACGCCATTGACTCCGCTATGCTCAGTGACGGCACTTCGATCCTGGTCTACACTGTCCGCACCGGCGAAGATGCGACAAGCACAGAGACCTTCTACACCGTGATCGACAAAAACGGAAACTCTATTACTACCGGACGTCTGACCAATGACGACCGCACCGATACCAACGTGCAGGTGACTGCAGTCGGTAATCAGTTCATCGTCGGCTGGTACTCCGAGTATGATGCAGACGTGAAGGACGACGTCAAGGCGCACGACATCCGTATGGCACGTATCAACTCCGACGGAAGTATTGACGCAAGCTTCCCCGAAAGCACCAAGAGTCTCGGCGCTGTGGATATCAGCTCCGACTTCCACTTCTCTTCTACTGCCAATAATCAAGATATCAATAATGTTTCCATCGTCTGGTCGCAGCGCAAGGACAGCAATGCGGCAGAGGACTCGGGCAAATATGAGCTGAACGCAGTACGGTTCTTCGTTCAGAACGACACCGTCGGTGTTACCGCACCTGTCAATATTGCTGAAACAGATCAGTATTTTACCATTGATCAGTTCGATGCCTATACCGATAATAGCAAAAACGTCCACGCTATTGTTCTTGGCAGCGATTACAGCTCCGCCGATGGAATCAGTCTTTACGATACCATTGACCTTTCGTCTGTGACGGAAGAACTGACAGGAGAGAACTCCGCCGAACCGGGTGAGGACAGCCTGAATGTTTTAGAGGCAGAACCTGTAACCTGCATGAAGCTCGCTGCCGGAGCATTCCCGGATATTGCCGGGGAGGTAACCGCAGATACGGATATCTCCGAGCTGATGCCGGGTCTTGATCTGCCGGTACAGTTTACGCTGACGAACAAGGGAACCTCTGTTATCCAAAACGTGACAGTGAGCATTGGCGCACAATACAAGGAGTTTACCGGGCTGAATCTGCGTCAGAATACTTCAACCAACCTGCTTATGACCTACAGCGTTCCTGAGGGCGCAGTACAGGATGAGGAGTACAGTGTTACAAGCGGCAGCATAACGCTTGGCAGCGGCACACTGACGCTGAACCGCCCGGATGTGGGAATCTCCGGAATGAAGCTCCTGCGTGAAAGCGATGGAACACGAGATATTCAGGTCATTCTCAGCAATCACACGAACATACCGCTTTCGGGCAGCGGCAAAACCGTTAAACTGGCGCTTTACAAGGATGCCATGCACAAGAATATGCTCGGGGAGGAGCTTACGATCACCGATACTGCCGCTCTGGCGGATATTGATAACGATATCTGCTCTGTCGTCAGGACAATTGACGTCACTGAGCTGTATTCCGGCGATGAGATTCCCGAGGAAGGACTCAGAGTTTATGCACACGCTTGGGTTGTGGATACCGATGAGCCGAGCCTCTGCAACAACGACAGCTTCATCCGCTTCAAGGGTCTTCTGACCAAGAGCAACGGCGAAAAGATTACAACAGACGCTGTGCTTGATGTGGACAACGGAGCTTATACCGTTTACGCTGACATCCGCAACAATTCTATGCAGACAGCTAAGCTTGATTCGCCTGTCGCCGTTCTGCTGGACAGCAAGGGTCGTGTGCTTGCAAAGGAAAAACTGCAGGATAATCCTCTGGTACTGCAGAAGGAAGAGCGGAAAAACGATCTGTCCGCAACCTTCACAGCGGTCGATGGAATTCCGGCATACGCAGAAATTCGTTTCGAATCTCAGGAGGGGCTTGCTGTTATCGAAATGATCAACGCACTTCCTGCAGCACCTGATGTTACTGTTGACGACAAGGACGATATCGAAGCAGCAAGGGCAGCTTATAATGCGCTCACCGATGCACAGAAGGCGCTTGTTGATGATGAAACCCTTGCAAAGCTTGAAGCTGCTGAGGAAGCATCCACAACCTACACCGTAACATGGAAGAACGAGGACGGCTCCGTGATCGACACAACCAAGGTTGCTTACGGTACTGTTCCGACTCACGATGATGCGACCAAGGCTGCTGACGCTCAGTACACCTATACCTTCACCGGTTGGACACCTGAGGTAATCGCTGTCACAGGCAACGCAGAGTATACGGCAACATTCATTGCCAATGCGTATGATCCGTTAATGAATACGACTACGTTAGATTCTGAAATAGTCCGTCTGGGCAAAGCCATCACTATCAATGCAAGCGCTACGGGCGGTCTTGGCGAGTATCAGTATGAGGTCTACTATAAGAGGGAATCAAATACCAAATGGACAAGAAAGCAGAGCTACTCTGCCAACAACACGATCAGCATTATGCCCAAGGCAGCAACCACCTATGATGTATCCGTCAAGGTCAAGGACAGCAACGGTACAGTAGTCAAAAAGCGTTTTAAGGTCAATGTCGTTGAAGCTTTGAAAAACACTACCGTTGTCTCTAAAAAC
>JBGVAQ010000341.1:0-3079 GCA_045224775.1 Acutalibacteraceae bacterium
AATGTTACCGATCCCGATAAGGACTATCATCTTGAATTTGTTGTACCGCATAAAAATCTTGCGGCTGATCTTGAAAAGCTTATATCCGATATCGAAGAGATAGATACCGGGCCGCATACGGTTTATCGTAAGGGCAGTTATGTTGTATATATCAAAGGCAGTGATAATATAGAAGACATGCTTGCTTATATAGGTGCAGGGATGTCCTCGCTTTCTATAATACAAAGCAAAATGTTCAAGTCTGTACGCAACAGGATAAACAGGCAGATAAATTCAGAAACTGCAAATATCAATAAGACAGCAGAGGCTTCTGCAAAACAGCTGAAAGCTATTGAGATAATCAGTGAAAAGCGTGGGCTGGATTCCCTTCCGGATGAATTGAAGGAACTTGCGGAACTGAGGCTGGAAAATCCTGAATATAATCTGAGAGAACTTGGAGCTTCGCTTTCAAAACCGCTGAGCAGATCTGGTGTCAATCACCGGCTGAATAAGCTTATTATGATATCGGAGGAACTCAGCGGAAAATGAGAAATATTATAAACTATATTTACAGATTTCTTTCAGACGGAATGCCGCTTGTATTGATTGCTGTGCCTTTATATATTTTTCTGAGAGGTCTTTATATCATAGGCTCGTCTGAACATAAGCTGAAAGACAGAATACAGCCTGACAGGGAAATAATAATGCTTGGATTTTATATTTTCCTTGTCATGCTTTATGCTCAGACATTTATTTTTAACAGCGGAGCAAATCAGATAAGGCTTATACCGTTTGGTGTTATAATATCACAACTGTCAGAGATGAACCTGACCCAGATAACTTTTCGTGAGTTTATTTTTAATATTTTAGGAAATGTCGGTGTTTTTGTACCCATAGGTATTTTTGTACCGGTGCTTTTCAAAAAGGATATTCGTGGTACGGCGATTATGGGTGCTTTTGTATCTCTTTGCATAGAAACAGGGCAGATACCTATTGACAGAACAACCGATGTAGATGATATAATACTGAATACTTCCGGTGCAGTAATAGGTTATGGAATATATTATATTTTCAGCAGAAAAAAATCCTGTCGGTAAATACCGACAGGATTTTGTGTATATAGATATCAATTATTTCTCACCGAACATGTTGAAACGGAAAAGCTTTGATTCATCTTCGGGCTTCTGGCACTCAAGGTGTGCATTAGGTATCTTGCCGCCCTCGATAAGCTGAGTTACACCGATAAGCTGGCAAAGCTTGCTTTTAAGATTAAGGCGGTCGCCCTCGTCAGTTACGAGGAATACATCACCCTCACATGTATCTACAACAGCGAAAAATTCCTTAACATCTACATTATGAAGTTCTACATCAGACATACTTAATTACCTCCTTGTGATATTACACATTCATTAAAAGTAAGCTCTTTTGCTTACTAAACCTATTATAACATATATTTCCGTATTGTCAATCTGTTTTTAAAAAAATGAATAAATTTTTTAGGGAATATGCAGTAAATTGAAGGTTGAAAATTATTGAAATTACACAAAGAGTTGCCGGACACATCAATTATCATAAAATATCCTGCCGTCAGATATCTTTATGCAGTTTTCAGCCATAGCGGCTATATCATTATCGTGGGTTATGAGTATCATTGTTGATCCGGCTTTGTGAAGACCTGAAAGTATAGCCATTATATCATTGCCTGACGAGCTGTCTAAATTTCCCGTTGGTTCATCTGCGAGTATGAGTTTAGGACTTGCAGCTATTGCACGTGCGATAGCCACACGCTGCTGCTGACCGCCTGAAAGCTCGTTAGGTTTATGAAGTCTGCGCTTTTCAAGTCCAACCATATCAAGTGCCCTGTATGAAAGTTCTTTTCTTTCGGATTTTCTGATGCCCCTGTATATGAGCGGCAGTTCAACATTTTCCTGAGCTGTAAGAGTGGGGATAAGGTTGAAACTCTGGAAGATAAAGCCTATCATATTGTTTCTTATGAAAGAAAGCTTTCTTTCACTCATACCGGCAACGGATATACCGTCAAGAAGATATTCTCCCTTGTCTGCTCTGTCAAGACAGCCGAGAATATTCATAAGAGTAGATTTTCCCGAACCGGATTGTCCTATGACGGATGTGAAAGAGCCTTTTTCTATGTCAAGCTTTATGTTGTCAAGTGCATTTACAGTTCCGCCCCGTGTATTGTACCTTTTGCATATGCCCGATAATTCTATTATCTTTCCCATGCCAAGACCTGCCTTTAAAAAATAATACGTTATTATTTTGGCATGAGATGATATCAATTATTTATTGTTGTCAGCAAAAAATTTGCAGATGTCTTTAAGGCAGCATACATCACATTCAGGCTTGCGTGCATTGCACACGGCACGTCCGTGAAGAACAAGTCTGTGACAGAAATCATTTGACTTTTCAGGGGGAAGAAGTCCTCTAAGAAGCTTTTCTATTTTTGCCGCATCCTTTGTATTATGGAAGCCGAGCCTTGAAGTTATCCTTATGCAGTGAGTATCGACAACAACAGCAGGCTTTCCGAATATATCTCCTACGACTAAGTTTGCTGTTTTGCGTCCGACACCGGACAGTTTTGTGAGTTCTTCGATAGTGTCGGGAACTTTTCCGCCGAAATCGTCACGCAGCATTATGCACATAGCTGAAATATCCTTTGCCTTTGTCTTGTAAAGCCCGCAGGATTTGATGCATTCCTCTATGTCATGTACATCCGCATCTGCAAAAGCGTCAACATCGGGAAATTTTCTGAAAAGCTCAGGAGTTACCATATTTACTCTTTTGTCAGTACACTGAGCTGCGAGCCGTGTTGCTATAAGGAGCTGGAGCGGTTCACTGTAAACGAGTGAGCATACAGCATCGGGATATTCTTTTTCAAGCAGACTTACTGCCGTAAGAGCTTTTTCTTTATCATCCATTTTTTCACCTGAAAATATTAAATTCATACAAATTTTGAAATTATCTTGGAAGCATTGGTAGTGTCTGTTTCACGCACGACAGATTTTACATCAAGCAGTTTTGAAGGTACTACAGAAAGTTTATCGATACCGAGTGAAAGGAAAAACGGTGTCATATATACATC
>JBGVAQ010000342.1:0-3305 GCA_045224775.1 Acutalibacteraceae bacterium
ATCCTCCGGTGCTTTGGTCGGAGCTGCTGTAGGAGGTGTAGTAACATCAGTTACAAATGCACCATTGCTTGCAGGATTAACGCTGGGAGCTGTAGCAGGAGCATCAGTTGTTTTCCTGGCTACAATGGGAGGAAAATAAAATGATTATTACTTCTGAACTAACTGATAATGGCTTACAAACTAGCAGTAATACTTCTGAAAAGGGTATTACACCGGATCTTGATTCATTAAAAATCAAACTTTCACAAGCCAGCCGACTGGTAGATGATATTGTTTTGAAAAAATACCTTTGTAGCCTCACCGATTATGAAGTGGTTCCTATGCCTCCGGAAATGAAGGATATCGGCAAAATAAGGTTGTTCAGAATAACAGAAATGGTATATCAGAAAAACGAATATTCCACATATAAATTTTCTTCCGTATTCAGTGCTCTTCAAGGTTTGGACTGTACAGTTTATATTATCGCAGATAGTAACGGAAAAAAGACAGACTTTTATATGGGTGTACGCGCACTTGATGATCGCCGGTCAACCAAATCACTGCAGGATACATTAAAAAACGCACTATGTGGACAGTTTCCCGGTGTTAAGACGCAGGATTATCTTGATGATGATGCACAGGAAATACTGTCAGGTATTTCCTCAAAAAATATTTCTTCTGTTTCATGTATAGCCCAAAACAAGGATAAAGACTATAAGAATAATGAAACCTTCATTCAGGGACTGGAAAAATTTGCATCTGCAATGAGTGGGCAGACATACACTGCTGTTATTCTTGCACAAAGCATCACACCCCATCAAATTGAAGAAAAAAGAAAAGCTTATGAAACAATCTATACACAGCTTTCTCCATTTTCTACAATGCAGATTTCATATGGGAAAAATACTGCAATCAGTATTTCTGACGCTCTGTCAAATGGTACTACAACAGGAACTTCTTTTTCCGAAAATACATCTGTTCAGAAAGGATACAGCACCAATACCAGTCAGACTACCAGCGAAACCGAATCTCAACAGGATAATAAAGGTGCAATTCTGAAAAGTATGGGAAGTGCAGCATTGGGTATAGCGAGCATATTGACTGCTCCACTTACAGGAGGACTTAGCATTGCTGCTGCTGCTGCTATCAGCGTTGGTCAGGTCGGATTGAGCGCCTATACACCAAAGACAACCAGTATCGGAAAATCCAAGACCACAGGATCATCAGAAAGTTATTCCACTACAAAAGGGGAAACTTACGGAAAAAGTGAGAGCAAGAGCAGTTCGACAACAAGAACAGAGGGTGTGACTAATACATCCAGTGACAGCACACAGCTTACAATGATTAATAAATCACTGGTAAATACACTTGAAAAGATCGATTTACAGCTGAAAAGAATAGACGAATGTGAAAGTGTTGGAATGTGGGAAGCAGCTGCCTATTTTCTATCAGATACACAGGCAACCTCAGAAATGGCAGCTGTCACATATAAAGCACTTATGAAGGGTGAAAATTCTGGAATAGAAACCACAGCAGTCAATACATGGAGCCGAACCCAGAGTTCAAAGCTCAAGGCTTTACATGATTACATCACTAATTTTGTTCATCCGGTTTTCCTTTATACCTCAGAAATGAACACTGCTGCTGTAACGGCAGCTTCTCTTGTCAGCAGTAACGAAATGGCAATTATGATGGGACTTCCCAGAAAATCTGTTTGTGGCTTTCCGGTTATCGAGCATGCCGATTTCGGCAAAGAAATTGTAAGATATTCAGACTCGGATTCAAAACGCAGTTTTACAATCGGTAATGTATATACTATGGGAAAGAAAACGGAGACCACTATCAAACTTGACTGCGATTCTCTTACTATGCATACTTTTATAACCGGATCTACTGGTTCGGGTAAAAGCAACACTGTTTATGAGATGCTCAGACAAATGCGTTTGAAATACAGTATTCCGTTTTTGATTATTGAACCTGCAAAAGGTGAGTACAAAAACATTTTTGGAAATTTTCCCGATGTTAATGTATATGGTTCAAATCCCAAGAAAAATATGCTTCTGCGGATTAATCCTTTCCGCTTTCATCCTGATATACATGTGCTGGAACACCTTGACAGAATGATCGAAATATTCAATGTATGCTGGCCTATGTATGCCGCTATGCCTGCAATCCTTAAAGAGGCAGCTGAAAGGGCATATATTGAAAAAGGATGGGATCTGATTGAATCCGAAAACTCTGAGGGTGAGATTTTTCCTACTTTTTCTGATCTGATGCTTCAGATTAATAAAGTTATTGATGAATCAAAATATTCATCGGACAGCAAAGGAGATTATGCAGGTGCATTGCTTACGAGAGTTCGTTCATTGACTACCGGACTAAACGGATTGATTTTCAGTGATAATGATATACCAGACAGTGAATTGTTTGACAGAAGTGTTATCATAGACCTGAGCAGAATAGGATCTGTCGAAACAAAGTCTCTTATCATGGGGCTGCTTGTAATGAAACTCAATGAATATCGTATGAGCTCAGGTGAAAGTAATCAGTCTCTTAAACATATTACGGTAATTGAAGAAGCTCACAACTTACTTAAAAGAGTATCTACCGAGCAGTATTCAGAAAGTTCAAATATACTTGGCAAATCTGTTGAACTCTTAACTAATTCTATTGCGGAAATGAGAACATATGGTGAAGGATTCATAATTGCTGATCAATCACCGGGTGCTCTCGATTTGGCAGTCATACGCAATACAAACACAAAGATTATTCTGAAATTACCAGAAAAAAGTGACAGAGAAGTTTTAGGTGGTGCAGTTGGACTTACTGATGAACAAACGGATGAACTTTCAAAATTAAAATCAGGAACAGCTGTAATATATCAAAATGATTGGGTGGAACCTGTGCTTGTGCAAATAAATAAGTGCAGCATTTTACCAAATCAGTACATATACGATAAAGTAATTGATAAAGCTACCATAATCCCAATAAAAACGCAAATGGTCAATTTCCTGCTTTGCGGACGTCTCAACGAAATTTCATACTTCAATATAGAACTTATTGAACGTGAATACCATAAAATACCTATGTCAAAAGAATTTGAATCTTTCCTTAAAAATCAGATTTCATACTATCGAAACACCGGAGATTTAAGAATATGGGTGGATGACAATTTTTTACAGTTGTCCAAAAATATTACGGATTTTCTTGGATTGAGGAAATATGTTCAGAAATGCGTAATCAAGGCAAATGATAACGAAGAATTAAACAAAATGCTGAAAGAAGTTTTGGTTAGGGATCTTCCTTGCATATCCGAAAACATGATC
>JBGVAQ010000343.1:0-6207 GCA_045224775.1 Acutalibacteraceae bacterium
AGCATATTTCGGATATTTCTGTAAGACCTGCAAGAACACCTTTACCGTTTATATCACGAAGTCCACGTTTAACGTCATATTTTGAGTAAAGTTCCTTGTCAATTTTTCCATTTTGTTCACACAGTTTACTAAGCTCTATGAGTTCAGGGGTTATTTTTGAAAAATCTTCATTAGTTGGCAATTATATCATCTCCGTTTATAAAATGTACAAATATGTTTTAAATATATTATCATTATAGCACATAACCAAAAAAATGTAAATAATAAATTTGTGGATATTTTGTTAATTTTGTATCATTTGCCTTTTGCAGAGCAGCCTTGTATTATATTTCTCACTTTAAGCTCATGGTTTATAAGATTGAGTACACGGCGCTTGTCGCCGCTCCATTTTGGAGCGATAAGTTCTTTTTTGTTTCCGTCACCTGTAAGTCTGTGTATTACTATATTTTCGGGCAGTACTGAAATGATGTCAGCAACGAGGTGTATGTACTCATCTTCACTCAGTACATCAAAATCACCTCTGCGGTACATTTCGGCAAGCTTTGTATTTTCTAAAACGTGGAGCAGCTGTATTTTTATACCGTCCGAGCCGGTCATACCGATGTGTTCTGCTGTTTTAATCATATCCTCACAGCTTTCGTAAGGAAGCCCGACTATCATATGTGTTATTACATTTATGCCTGCGGCTTTAAGCTTTTTTACAGCATTGTCATAGCATACTGTATCATATCCACGGTTTATCAGTTCTGCTGTTTTTTTGTGGATAGTCTGCAAGCCAAGTTCTACCCATACAGGTTTTATTGCGGCAAGTTCTGCAAGAAGTTCAATCTTGTCATCTTCAAGACAGTCAGGTCTTGTAGCGACAGAGAGAACAGCTATATCATCACGTATTATAACAGGACGGAAAAGCTTTTCGAGATATGTTACAGGTGCGTATGTGTTTGTATATGCCTGAAAATATGCGATATATCTTGTTCCGTCAAATTTATTTTTAACAAGTTCTTTTGCGGCATTTATCTGCTTGTCGGTATTTGTTGAGCAGTCATATGCAAAATCGCCGGAACCGCCGCTGCTGCAAAAGATACAGCCGCCGAAGGATATTTTCCCGTCACGGTTAGGACAGCTCATACCGCCGTTAAGTGAAAGCTTATAGAGTTTTTCACCGAAAGCAGATTTAAGATATGAATCGAGGGAAAAGTATCTTCTGCCGTTCCAGAGCTTAGTGACATCATTCATATAAAACCTCTTAAAAATAAAGGGGGAAACCGGATGTTTCCCCCATGAAACAACGTTTTAACTTTTTGTTCAGCCTTCGGGAGCGAAGTTTTCTTTTCCTACACCGCAGAGAGGACATGTCCAGTCGTCAGGAATATCTTCAAAAGGAGTTCCTGCAGCGATACCGTTATCGGGATCACCGTCTGTCGGATCATAAACATAACCGCATACCTCACAAACGTATTTCATCAATTAACACCTCCTGTTGCCATAATTTAACATTACGGTATAATTATACATTATTGAAGTATTCAAGTCAATCAATTTTATTCATTTTTATACATTATTAGATATTTCGTCTAAAATCTGATATTGGATACTGTCTATTTTGCTTGAAAGATTGCTTGCGGTTTTGTTATAGGCATCCGATAACATGATATTGTATCTTTTAGCTGTAAGGTAACCGATTAAAAACGCTGCCGCCGCAAGCAGAAATGTTATGATAATGACAGTAATGATAAAGCGGAAACTGTTTTTTGAGCTGTGAGATGTTTTCATAATTGCTCCTTTTGTGATATCAGCGCTTTTTTATCCTCATTGCAATAACGGTTATATCATCATCATGGCCGTCAGTTCTTCTTGCTACTGACTCGTCATTGATGAGATCTGCAAGCTCCTGCATACTTTTTTCGTCCCAACGCATAATTATACGTTCTATCCAGTCCTCACCGCTGCTCACAGCGCCGTCAGATACCATAACTACTATATCATTTTCGGAAAGCTCATCTTCGGTATATGCAAATTCAACATCAGTAAGTATGCCGGCAGGGAGTGAGGGAGATTCCGCACGGTACATTTCACCGTCTTTTCTTATAAATGAAAGAGCAGCACCGGCTTTCATAAAATCTGTAATGCCGGTGTACATATCAACAGATACGACATCCAGTGTAGCAAGTGATTCATCCTCGGATTTTACCATAAGAGCCGAATTGACGACTTTAAGAGAGCAGTCAAATCCAAGACCTGCTTTGATAAGCTTTGACATAATGCTTACAGCCATACCGCTGTCAACAGCCGCCCTTCCGCCTGTGCCCATACCATCACTAAGTACGGTTATCATTCTTCCCATACCATCACTGAAATAACGAAAGTTATCACCGCAGAGTTTTCCGTTACTGCAAACGTGCTGACTTGACGCTATTTCAACATCAAGCACAGGCTTTTCACATAATACTATCCTGCACCTGCCGAAAGCGGCGGTTATGCCCGGTATATCGAAACGCCTTCCGCAGAGTTTTGATATTTCGTGTATCATAAGGGCACGTTTAAGTTTTTTTCTGTCCTCGTCATAGATTTCAGCTTCAATATTCATTCTTCCTATATGGTCAACACGGCAGCTTATGTCAATGGGAGTCATGCCAAGCTCCTTGAATTTTATGAATATTCTTTCGGACAGCTCATTGTCGAAGTATTCATAGTTTTCGTATTCGTCAGCCATTTCTCCAAGTATATCACCAAGACCACAGAACTGACCGGCAACGACAGAACGTATCTCGTCAACACGTTTTGAAGCTGCTTCCGATGCAAGATAGCTTTTGTAGCACTTGTTTACAGCTGCTGCCATTTCAACACTCCTACAGCATTTCTGTTTGAAATCGCTGCGGAAATCGTCAGCGGTTATGCAGCCCTCACGCTTGAGTTTTTCATTGACATGTTGAAATGCTTCCAAAGAAACACCCTCACGGTGTTCCCAGCAAAAAACTCTCATACCGCATCTTTTGCATGTTGCGTCAACGGCTTTCTGATAGACATTTTCAAGTGTAGGGGTAACGACATCGGAAAGCTTCTGTGCAACCTCCTCGACATTTGCTGATACATCGGAAAGAGCCTTTGATGCGAAGTCAAGACGCATTATAACTGAACGTCTGAGACCTTCGCAATGTTCGTCTTTTTTTGAAGTGTGGAATAATGCTGAAATGAAGTTTCCTGTACTTTTAGGGATTATTGCAAAAATTGTTCCGGCGGCAAAGGTTTCATATATCATATTTATTACAGAGGCTGCATTTCCCGACTGTAAAGAAACTACGCTGCTGCCGAGTACGAGAGCCACACCTGCTGCAATTCTTCCTGCGGGAGCAAACAACCCCGACATAAGACCGCCGAAAGCAAAAGCAGCACCTATAAAGTAATATTCCTCCGATGCAAGACTAAGTACGATACCCGAAGAAATGCCGGCAACAGAGCCGCCGAAAACACCTCCGAATTTTGCGGCAAAAAGAATGCAGACAGCGGCTATTATATGACCTAATGATACAGTTCCGAAAGTAATTCCTGAAAGGGAGAGTATGCCTGTGCATCCGCTCAGTATAAGACATGCTGTTTCCTGCGGCAGCAGCATACCTATAGTTTTTGTACCGTTAAGGATAATGAATGTGCGTGAGAAAAAGAAAGCCGCCGCACCTCCGATAACGGCTTCTATGATATAAATTATCATATCACGCATGTTAAATCCGACAACGCTCATTACGGCAAAACCTGTTGCCGCTGTCGGCAGAGTGCAGACAACAGCCGAATATAATGAGTGTCTGTTAAGTTTTTTAATGTCATTAAGAGTCCATCTTATAGCGATAACTGCGATCATTGCGGCAATATAGCGGAAATTGCTTTTGCCGGCGGAAAAGACGATATATCCTGCGACTGATCCGATAAATGATGAGAATATACCGGAAAACGGTACGGCAGCCGTAAGGGATATACCGAAAGGGGAATAGGAATCGAAAATCGTACCGCCGGATAGCAGAAAGCCTATTCCGAGATATACAAGCTGCATGATAAATTTAGAGTTGCTGCTGCTCAGACTGATGCTGCGGCAGGAGTATTTTTCGGCAAGCTCGCTGACCTTCAAAAAAACCACCCCGATATAATTATTTTTTTCACGAAACTATTGGTAATATTATACAATGTTATGACTGATTTGTTTGTCGTAAACTGTTATATCCGTTACATAAATCTTTGCGGTTGAAAATATTTCTGATATGAGTTATAATTTTTAGGAAACAAAAAGGGGGATAACAGAAATGAAATATACAACTTTGCTGATAGATGCAGACGATACTATATTTGATTTTCCGAAATGCGAATATAATGCGCTGAAGAATACGCTTGAAAGCTCAGGACTTGAATTTAATGATAAGATACACGAAAATTTCAGTGAAATAAATAGTGCGCTGTGGAAAAAAATTGAAATGAATAAGATAACACGTTCCGATTTGAGAGTAAGACGTTTTTCAGAGCTGATTGAAAAATGCTTTGAAGGCTTTGAAAATTCCGAACTTTTAGCGGATAAATACGTGGAGATGCTGTCGCATGAGGCAATATTTATAGACGGAGCGGAACAGGCACTTGAAACACTTTGCACAAATTATGAGATATACATAATAACCAACGGACTGAAAAAGGTGCAGTACAGCCGTTTCGATATATCCGATATATACAGGTTTATAAAGGGGCATTTCATATCCGATGAACTTGGAGTACAAAAGCCGCAGAAAGAATTTTTTGATATAGTTCTTGAAAGGATAAACGAAAAGGATAAGAGCAGGATACTTGTTGTAGGCGATTCATTGACATCAGATATGAAGGGCGGAAGGAATGCAGGAATTGATACCTGTCTTTATGATCCGCATGGTAAAATAAGTATGCCGAATGAGCTTTGCGACTATAGGATAAAAGCTCTCGAAGATATTCTGAAACTGTAAAGGGTGAGTATATGCCGGAATTTATAGTCGGTGAAAATTTTGAAGGTATAAATGTGCAGAGCTTTTTGAGAAAGCACTGTAATGTTTCCGCACGTCTGCTTTCAAGGCTGAAAAGGACGGAAAACGGTATAACAAGGAACGGCGAGCATATAAGGAGCATAGACATACTTCACAGCGGAGATATTGTTGAACTTTCATTTCCGCAGGATGATATAAATATAGTGCCTGTAGAGATGCCGCTTGATATCGTGTATGAGGACAGCGAGCTTATTGTAATAAACAAACCGCCGTATATGCCCGTACATCCTGTACATGACCACCAGCTTGATACACTTGCAAATGCAGTGATATATTACAGCCGGAAAAAAGGCGAGAATTATGCATTCAGGGCGGTAAACAGGCTTGACAGAGATACATCGGGACTTGTGCTTATAGCCAAAACAGGATATGCCCATACTTATCTTGCAAAGCATACCGAAAAGCTTTATACTGCGCTTTGTGAGGGAGATATTTCGGGCAGCGGCACAATAGATGCACCGATAAGATTAAAGGATGGGCATACAATACAGCGTGAAACGGGAGAGGGCGGAGTACGTGCAATTACACATTATAAAGCAGTGAAATACATGTACGGACACACGCTTTTGGAGCTTACTCTTGAAACGGGCAGAACGCACCAGATACGCACACATCTTTCGAGTATAGGACATCCGCTTGCAGGGGATGATATGTATGGCGGTTCGCTTGAATATTTTCAAAGACAGTGCTTACACTGTTCCAAGCTTTTTTTTACACATCCGATAACACATGAAAATCTTACGGCAGACAAGCCGCCTGAGGACTGGTTTGAAGAAATACGAAAAAAATCTGATAAAATAGTCATGTTCTGAGAGGCACGAACATATATTTTAATATATCATTGCTTGATTGATACATATCTTTAAAATCTTACGGATACATAACAAAAAGCAATGACAAAAATAATGAAGGAAAAAGGGAAGAAAAAACCGTACTGTTATACGCTCACAAATTTGGCTCACGGGAATAAAATATAGTGTGTTTATCAATACAGGCAATGATTATTTCTTTTGTTTAAGGACAAAATATTAGTATTGATACATTACACAGCGGAGTGACCGCAAATAAAAATTCGGAGCGTGAAAAGGTATGAACATCAGAAGGGGAGATATTTACTATGCCGATCTCAGTCCTGTGGTAGGATCAGAGCAGGGAG
>JBGVAQ010000344.1:0-2165 GCA_045224775.1 Acutalibacteraceae bacterium
ATGTAATACTTGCGTCAAAATCACCGAGAAGAAAAAAACTGCTTGCAAAGATATATGATGAATTTTATATAAAAGTGCCGGATATAAGAGAGGTCGTACCGAGAAGTCTTCCTGTGGATCAGTGTCCGGAATATCTTGCAAAGATGAAGGCCGAGAACGTTTCACACGGGAACGAGAAGGCGCTGGTTTTAGGCTGTGACACATCGGTAATAGTTGAGGGAAAATTGCTCAATAAACCGAGGAATACGAATGATGCAAGGGTAATGATGAAAATGCTTTCGGGCAAATGTCATCAGGTAATAACAGGCTGCTGTCTGTTCTATATGGGAAAGTCACACAGCTTTTCGGAAGTGACGGAGGTTGAATTCTATCCGCTGACCGATGAGGAGATAGAGGAATACATAAAAACACCCGAACCGTATGATAAAGCAGGCGGATATGGCATACAGAATAAAGCAGCGCTGTTTGTAAAGGGTATAAAGGGAGATTATTTTAATGTTGTGGGACTTCCTATTGCAAGATTAAAGCGTGAAATAGATACGTTTTTACAGCAGGACTTCACGATGCCTGCAAAGCCTGAGAAAAAGGCTGACAAGGGAACACGGAGAATAAGAAAATAATTAATAATTAACAATTAATAATTCACCAGTTTCCAAGTTTTCAAAAAGTAAAAGTGCTTATAAACAGAAAGAATCAAAGGTGAATACATTTTTTGAGGATATATGGTTCGTCTCGAAAGCGGCCAAAAATAATTCATGCCAAATAGTCATGCCGAGAACAAAGCGTGATTGCTGAGGACTGTTGTGTGATAAAGCAGAAAAGGTTTTATCATAAAAAGGCAGTACGGTCATGAAAGCATACAAAACCGTCAGCAAATTTGTCAATCTTTCAATACCGATTCTGCTTCGGAGCATATAATTTCCAAAAGACCAGAACTTCTTCTGCTCGTAATAAGCGACTTCGATAGACCAACGCATAGAATAGACGGTCAGTGGAAGAAATCGTACATCTGCTTTTGCAAAAAGAGAAGCTTTGCCCAACTCGGAAGAGGTGAAATCAAAATTCAGTTCGTCAGGGCATTTCGTGCAGATAAAAAGTCTTTGTGTTCCGTTTTTCGTTTTAGTAACGATGGCGTGAACAGGCTTTTTGCCAAAGAGATTTGTGATAACCTGACGGCTGCCAACAGAGTAGTCTGTCCCATCAAAAGCTGAAAATGTAAAATCCTCAAAAGACAGTTGCTTTCCTCTTACTCTTGGTCTGCCTTTTTTGCCGGTTTTAGCAGGCGGAAGATCATACAAGGCAGTATCGTGCCTGACATTACAGATCAGGGCGAGATTTTCGTATTGCTGCGGCAATTCTGTTATTTCCGCTTTTGGATACCAACTGTCACAGCACAGACATACATTTCTTTCAGTGCCAATGATTTCCATGATTTCTTTTACCATATCAGCCGCCATAGCCAATTTGGTTTGTTCCTTCGTCCACATCTTGTAGCCAATCGGAAAAGACAGATAGCGTATTTTCCCTTGATCGAATACAGGAATGGACAGCATGATGCTGACGAAACAATGACCGTACAGATAATTGGAGCCGTTGTGTCTGGCATGGTCAAAAAGCTTTTCACGATTTTCAAAATGTTCCCCGTACTTTTCCACCATCGTATCGTCTATGGACAGGAGAATCAGCTGCGGCTGGAGGCTTTCCGGAATCAAGGACAAAGCTATTCTGACCATATTCCTGATCCATTCAGACAAATCTATTTTGCTTTCATTCAGCGTGAAATAATATGTTCACGTCCTGCATTTCATCTTGACAGATGTAATACAGCCGATATATGATATATACAAAGACGTGACGAAAATGTCCGGTCAACGAGCTGACCGGACGCACGTTATCATAGTGCTGTGACAGCCGGTAAAATGGCACAGGCACTATACACAGGATATCAAAGGAGGATGGATATGAACAAACGATTGATTGCTTTGTTCGGGGCATTGATGATGCTGCCCGTCGGTGTGTCGGAGGCTTCTGCCGTCAATACCGATAAAAGCATCATGCAGAATGACTATCTGACCTTGTATGTCGATCAGGACAGCGACCCCGGACGCTTTCAGCTGTCAGCGAATCAGGGTGATCTGGATCTTTCGGGAGATGACGGTCAGAAT
>JBGVAQ010000345.1:0-4094 GCA_045224775.1 Acutalibacteraceae bacterium
CCCGCTTAATGCGCCTTTGTATCAGGTTTCTGTTCGTCAGGCTACGATTTCGCTATCCCTTCTTCTCGCCTGAACCTCACGATTCAAGCCTTGGGAGTCGCTTTCGGGTTAGTCGGTAACTACCTCCCAGCGGACTTTCACCGCGGAGCATTGATATGCCCGTCATACTCAAAATTGCCGCTGTATTCCATAACGGAGTACAGCGGCTTTTGGTTTAATATTACTTTGTAAGAGTTACCAAGTGGATATTCATAAATGACTTCATCTAACTTAGCAGAATTTAAATAATTCCACTTTCCACTTTCCACATTCCACATTAAAATTAAAGATCAAAGTTCATCTTCTGCACACGACGCACTTCATCCTCCGCATCCAGAAATGCTTTGACGATCTGCGGATCAAAATGACTGCCTGAGCCTTCACGGATAATATCCAGCGCTTTTTCCACAGAAAACGGCTCTTTATAGCTGCGCCGTGATACCAGAGCATCGAAAACATCCGCAACTGCCATAACTCGTGCGGAAAGCGGTATCTCATCGCCGGACAGTCCGACCGGATAGCCTTTTCCGTTCCATTTCTCATGGTGATATGCTGCAAGATTTTTCGCCTCTTTAAGATACTCCGTTTCCTCTCCGACAGTAGAAATAGCCCTGTCGATGATCTCGCCGCCTGCGGTAGTATGTTTCTGCATAGCGTGAAATTCCTCATCGGTAAGCTTGCCCGGCTTGTTGAGTATCATGTCGGAAACCTTTATCTTTCCTACATCATGCAGCGGTGCGGAATTGATAACCTCCTGAATAAATCCTTCTGTCAGCTTATCGGCATAAATACCTTCCTTCTGCATCTGACGCAGAATTATCTCACAGTAAGCTGCAGTCTTGCGGACATGATCGCCTGTGCACTGATCACGGCTTTCTACCATATCGGCAAGTACAAGTATAAGTCCGTTCTGCAAACGGGTAATCTGCTCATTCTTCCGCTGTATCTCGTTAATATATCGGACAGTATCGGCAGTAGCCCGGCGATAAGCTTCATAAAGTTCTTCGATCTCATCGCCTGTATGTATATCAAGACTGTCAAGCATCTTCATACTGTCTTCACGTGCCGCAGGAGTATCATAAGAAAAGTTTTTGGCTGCATCTGCAATCGATTTGACAGGAGCAATAATACGGCGTTCCGCACGCCATACAGTATATGTGCGTATCAGCGCAAGGAACCCGACAAACAGTGAAATGATTTTCGCAAGAAAGGCAGATTCATCCGAGTGCAGTTTATCCATTGACATATCAACACCGACATAGCAGAGTGTTTTTCCATCCTCATCCTTTACCGGAGAATAAACTGTCAGAAGCCATCCATACTGATTATAGGTTATATCCATAGGCATATCTTCGCCCTTTATTAACAGATCGGCATATTTTTCTATCGTTGTATCATACGGTATAACCTCGCCCGGCTTGTTGGCTGCAACATCTTCTGTATCAAGATCAAATATAACATGTGTTCCGTCCTCTTCTATACGGTAAGCATAAATGTATTTGATGTCGGGCGAAGAATCACTGACGGACTGCATAAGCCCCTCTGTATCAAGATAGCCTTCAGCATCTTTTCCCTTTGCAATATATTCATCAATCATACTGCCGTCAACATGACTTGCAATAACACGGCTCGCCCTCTGTGCCTGCCTTGTAAATCTGTCTACTGTGGAGTAATGATACTGCAAAACACATATAGCGATTGCTGCTGTTGCTACCATAGTAGTTGATAATCCGACCAGAAGCGTCATTTTCACTCTCAGTGAAACACGCTTTACCCCTTTTGTTTTTTGTTTCGGGAACATAGAAATATAGTACCAGTCACGGTTACGCAGGTTTTCTATCAGGCTTTTTGGCAGCAGCTTGTATATCGTAATAGCAAAAACTACTATTATTGCCTTATCAACTATATCTATCAGAAAACAGGAAAGTATATTGGAAAGGAAATATCCCATCGGAACTTTACTGTTAATAGACACTGCTAAATCAGCTGCAAATCCTTTGCCAAAGCTCATTCCGAAAATCAGCCATGTCAGTACTCCGCCGATAACGCCTCCGATAAACGCAAATGTCAATATTGCGCTCAGTATATACCTGATACGCAGATGACGCATATTATGTGCAAACGCAACCGCAGCACCTGCAATCAGTACGGTAATGACACAATAATATATTGACAAGTTATCAAAAAATCCGTTGATCAGATTTGAAAAAAAACCTACCGTAATACACGGGATATATCCGCCGAGAAGTGCTGCAAGAACCGTTCCTGTATTATCAAGATACAGCGGCAGTCCAAGCAAAGCATTCAGCTTTGTACCGAGTATATTTATCAATACGCATGTTATTATGATATAAACAATCGGGCGCAATGTGTTGTCTGTTTTTTTGTTTTTCATTTTTTCCATATATACTCCTCCGTTTAAAGCGTTTTCGCAATCTGCATTTTTTGCATATCCTTAAGCTCTTTTTTACGCTGATACATCTTTGTATCGGCACGTTCAAAGATATCCCGATAGCTTTTATCGGTTTCCTTTATATATTCCGCCATTCCGGAGGAAACAACTAACTTTCCGCTGCGAAGATTATTTTCTATCTGTCGGTCAAATGCAGTAAGCTGTTCTGTGCGGCTTTTGAATGCATCTCCCTCAAGAATGACAACAAACTCATCTCCGCCGATCCGATATACCGGACTTTTACTGAAAAATTCACTGATCAGCATAGAAGCGTTATAAATATATATATCGCCCGCATCATGTCCCATAGTATCGTTGATGATTTTAAGATCATTCACATCAAACACGACTACTCCGATATTTTCGTATGTTCCGTCGCATATACGCTGATAGATTTTCTCCGAATCATCCATATATGCCTGTTTGCTACCTACACCTGTAAGCGGATCTGTATAAATCTTCCGCTTGACATCGCCAAGTTCAAGACTCTGCTGTTTAATTCGTCCCAGCATTTCCTCGAGATTCATACGGTATTCGTTTCTTTCGTCCTCAACAACAAATGAATGGAGCATACAGCTGCTGAGCAGATAGCCTATGGAATACAGCGGCAGCATCGGATAATACAGCTGAAGAATTATAAGTGATGCCATCAGCAGACAGAAAGGTCCAAAAGAACGTCGCAGACGCTTTGTTGCCTGCTCACTATATGCTTTTGTGACAAATGTATAAACGAATGTCATCAGGAAAAGTATCACCTGAAGCGTCAGTGTCACATAACGTGCACTTCCGGCTCGGTAATCACCGTTTTCGTCAAATCTGAACTGTATAGGAACAAAAAAATTTATTATAAGTATAACTATCTCACAGAAAAACAGCACTATTCCTGTAATGAAAAGTATTCTTCGGAATATACTGCGGTTATTCCCCTCCATATAGGCAGCAACATAACGTGTCCAGAGCAGAAAGCCGACCATCATGGTAACAAAGAATAACACTGTGACCGCATAAAGCGGCACGATAAGCCGCAACTCGTTCAGAAACCCCCACAGAACATCTGTAACACAGAAAAGCAGCATACTAATGATATAGTCACGATATTCCTTGCGTGCAGGAACAGCGGTATGACTGCTGTAATCCCACAGCATATCATGGTTGATTATAAGCTGAACAAGGATTGAGATTATTCCGATAATTGAATATGACATTATTTGTCACCTCTTAGTGATAATTGCAAGATCCACATTTCTCCAGTGATATTATAACATAATATGTACAATAAAAACACAACAAATATAATATTTTTAGGTATTTTTGTGCTTTTTAAGAAATTTATACGTTTTGTTCAATTTATAGAATTTTTTATGCCGTAAATTGTTTAATATGCAATAAACTTAATAACCTTCTTTATAAAATATATATAGATTTACGCAAATGTGTATGTTATAATATAATTATCATCTCCACAATAAAATATAATTCGTTTTTGAAGAAAGGAAACAACATGAAAGAACTTTTTTCAATAGATCTGCATGATTATGAAGAAAATTACAGTGTTTATAAACGACCATCCGCAAGAGGCATTATTATAAATGATGACAGGATT
>JBGVAQ010000346.1:0-4194 GCA_045224775.1 Acutalibacteraceae bacterium
ACGAAGATGGTGAGATACGGCAGGACTTGACATATCAGTTATTGAAGCAATATTTATAACACATTCCTCACAGTGACATAGCAGCCAGAATATACGCAGCCTGCTCGGATCGCCGAGCTGCTTTAATGCGTCTGCGACAGTTTGTACTGTTTCGGTGTCTGGCATACATTCGATTATTGAGCTTTTGCAGCTTCCGTGTTCGTGCGGCAGCACTTTGCTTTTTTCTGACATTTCATACCTCCGTATGTTTTTTAAAAAATATTATCTCATGTAGTAATCCGCATCCTCGGCTCTTACTTCTTCACTTATCTTTTTTATCAGAGTCAAACATACGGCTATATTTATCAGGGCTGTTAAAATGGATAGGATAGTTCTGAATGTTTTCATTATTATGCCTCCTGTTTTGAATTATAATTGTTTAATGACATATTAACATAAATTTTATGAAAATACAAGGGTATTGTGAAAATACAGATATTTTGTCTGTTATTGTTGATTTGATGTGAATGGAATGGTATAATTAATAACGCATTAAATTTTAGGAGGATGTAAAAATGAGTTGGTATGAGATATTTATTATAGCTATCGGATTATCCATGGATGCGTTTGCTGTGTCAGTATGTAAGGGCTTGTCGCTCGGAAAGATAAAGCCTGAGCATATGGTAAAGGCAGGTGTGTGGTTCGGTGGATTTCAGGGACTGATGCCGCTTATAGGATTTCTTCTTGCGGGACTGTTTGCCGGCTTTATTGACCAGTATGACCATTGGATAGCATTTATTCTTCTTTTCCTGATAGGCGGAAATATGGTAAGGGAAGTGTTTGGCAAGGAAGAAAAAGTAAGTGCTGATATGGATGTCAAGACTATGCTGTTGATGGCAATAGCTACAAGTATAGATGCACTTGCAGTCGGAGTATCATTTGCGTTTCTTGAAGTAAGCATAATACCTGCGGTACTTACAATAGGTGCAACGACATTTGTATTTTCGGCGGCCGGAATAAAGCTTGGAAGTATCTTTGGTACAAAATATCAGAAGGGCGCACAGCTTACCGGCGGTATAATACTTATTCTGATAGGTATAAAAATATTGCTTGAAGGAATTTTGTGATAAAAACAGTGAATATGCCTGTACTTGACATAGATATAAAAATGTATTAGAATATAATTTATAAATTGTGCTAATTGCTAAAAAATAAGTGACAGTCGGGGTGTGTTTATATATGGCAGATGTTAATTATAAACTTATAGAGGAAAAAAATGACAGTATGTGGTTTGAGGGTTCTCCTGTTATTCTTTGTGCTATGAGGCTTGAACTGAATACATCAAACTCGAAGTTGTATACATCGGCAAAATTTATGAATATACAGCCGGATAATCTCAGGAATATAACTCTTGAAATAATCTGCTACAATGAAAACAGAGAACCGATCGACCGCATAACAGGTGTTGCATTCAACGGTCTTGATGTTGAAAGAAATATGGATTTCGGATATAACAGAAGGATACCCATAGAGAATATAAATACAAGAAGTGTTGAGTATATAGTTGTAAGCGTTACAAATGTATTTAATCAGACATGGGAGAATGAAGGTCAGAAACCTTTCAATGAAATAATAGAGCAGAAGAATATATATGAAATACAGGGCGATTATAACAAACAATTCCTTGAGATATGTACAAGAAGCGGTATAGACGGAACTATACTTGTATTTGAGCCTGAATTCAAAAAAAGTCATTGGCTTTGTGCCTGCGGCGGATTCAACTGGAATGATGAAAAAGTATGTACATTGTGCGGAGTGGGCAGAACATGGCTCGAAAAGAATACATCCATTGAAGCTCTTGAAAAGCAGAAGGAATTCCAGATGACAGAAGCCATCAGGATAAAAGAAGAGATACAGTCAAGGGTAATGAGTGCTGATGATAAAACGGCTGTCAAGGAAGAATTCGAGAACCGTAAAAAAGAGTTTGAAAAGCAGCAGAAGAAGCAGAAGGCAAAAAAGAAAGTAAGGACTTCTTTGATAGTAGTTCTTATTCTGGCAATAATAGCAGCATTAGTATATGGTGCGATAGTTTTCGGAATACCGTATATAAAATATAGTACAGCAATAAGCTATATGCAGAAAGAAAACTATGATGCAGCAATAGCCAAGTTTACCGAACTCGGAGATTTTATGGATAGTAACAATTACAGGATACAGTCTGTTTACGGTAAGGCGATAAATCTTGCGAACAATAAGAAATATAAAGAAGCAGCAGATCTTTTCAAGGAGGTAAGCGGATATTCTGATTCAAAGGAAAGATATAAAGAGGTACTTTATAATCTTGGAATGAAGCAGATGGGAGAGCTTGATTATGTAGGAGCGAGTGAAAGCTTTAATTTGTCAGAAGATTATAAGGACAGCAAAGAAAAGCGTGAGGAATGCCTTGAAGGGCTTTTCAGGGAAGCCGATTCATATTTTGAAAGTACCAAGTATGAAACTGCATATCAGAAATTCAAATACCTTGCAGATATGGATTATAAGGGTGCAAAAGAAAAGATGAGTGAATGCAGATATATACAGGCAAATAATAATTATTATACAATGCATTATGCAAAGGCTCTGAGAGAATATAATGATATAAAAGGATATAAGAATGTTGATGCACTTCTTGAAAAATACAAGATGCTTTCTCAGATAATAAGTCCGGCGGTTGACGGAAATGGTGTAAGATGGGAGAGCGGCAATATGAAATGCCCTTACTGCGAGAATGACGGAGCGTCATATTACATATTATTTACAACCGCAGGCAAGATGTTCTTCGGTCTTGACTGCCCTGATTCTGCAGAACATAAGGATAAGGGCAAGGAAGAAAGATATCTTTACAAGATAGAGGATAATATTCTTTATCAGATGGACTATGACGGAAAAACAAACTGGAACAAATTTGCCGATATTATAAGCTTTGAACAGGGCAATAAAAAATACAAGCTTGTTCTGAAGTTTGTGAGTGACGGAAAAGAAATTGAATTTTCTGCAAATGTAATATAATAGCTGAACAAATAAAAAATAAAGAAGCCGGCGGCTCATAATGTGAGTTTTGCCGGCTTCTTTAGTGTTTGTGATGTATGACTTAGCATACATTTATAAAATATTATTCCTGATTGTTATCCTGACCGTAGGTATAATTTTTTCCGTAAAGCTCGAAAGCATATTTGAACATTATGTTGCATTCGTCATATTTGCAGTAAAGGCTGAGTGATCTCATGTCTGCAATTATGAATGTATGACCGTCAATAGTAGCCGAGGCAACAAGAGAAGTTCCTGCTTCATCGGTAAAGCCTGTTTTCAGACCGTCACAATATTTGGAATAATGTTCAGAGTCTTTATGTAATATCGCATTTGAATTTGACCATGATATTTTCTGACCGCTTATAAGTTCCCAGTCAGCAGATTCCTTTGCACATGAATTTGCTATTATCGGTATAGACTTTGCATAGTTGCCTATCTTTACGAGATCGGCAGCACAAGTATAGTGGTTATCATCGTGGAAACCATCGGGAGCTGTAAAGTGAGTTTTGGTAGCGCCTATTTTCTGAGCGGCTTCATTTACAAGGAGCATGAATACTTTGAGTGCCTCTTCATTTGAGAGCTTATCATTTTTTGCATATATTCTTCCGCAGTTTACAGCAATTGTATAAGCGGCATCGTTTCCTGAGGGTATCATAAGTGCATCCATAAGTGCTTCAAAGGTGAGTTTCATTCCTTGGGTAAGACCTGCAACACTTGAATCATATCCTATCATTGTTATCTCATCGCCGACAGTAATAACCGTATTAGGATCGGTGATGATTTTGCTTGCAACGATAGCAGTAAGCATTTTTGTAGTGCTTGCGGGATAGCATTTTTTCTGAGCGTTTTTTGAATATATGATCTCATCTGCTGTTGCATCATAAAGTACAACATAGTCAGCAGTTACTATTTCATCAAGCTTTTTGACAGCTGATTTGCTAAGTCTGTTTTTGTTTACCTTGTATTCGTATGTATTATCATATTTGAGTTTACCGTCATCCTCTTCCAGCCGCTGACTTATTTCAGCGATTGATTCCATAGCTGATGCCTTGTCTTTCTGGATATCGGCAGATGCTTCAAGAGAAAGGTCGGCGGAAGTCGGCCATACTTTTTCTTTCGGAAGTTTATTCCTCGACATCACGAATG
>JBGVAQ010000347.1:0-7884 GCA_045224775.1 Acutalibacteraceae bacterium
TATTAATTATTCATTATTCATTTATTTCTGAGGTGCGTTATGGAAAATAAAAGTATATACGGTGACAGACTTCCCGAACTTCAAAAAGCGTGTGATGAGCTGTCTGAACATATAAGTGAGATAAGGGAGCGTATTAAAAATCAGATCGGTATGGATCCTGTTGAGCATTATCTTACAAGAATAAAAAGTGAAGAAAGCATGAGAGAAAAATGTGTACGGAAAGGACTTCCCGTCACAACCGATTCTGCCCTGAATATCATAAAGGATGCCATAGGTGTAAGAATAGTATGTGCGTTTGTAGATGATGTTTACGATATAAAAGACTATCTCAAAAATTCGGGCAGATATGAGTTTATCGAGGAAAAGGACTATATCCGTCATGCAAAGCCAAACGGTTACAGGAGCTACCATATTATAATACGTATTGACGGACGTTTTTATGCCGAGATACAGCTCAGGACTATATCTATGGACACATGGGCGGCACTTGAACATCATCTTAAATATAAAAAGAATATAGGCGGAAATACAGATCTTATAGTAAACGAGCTTAAACGCTGTGCAGATGAGCTTGCGTCAACCGACCTTTCATTACAGACTATACGTGACATGATACTTGAAGAAAACTGAATACGATTAGCAATGTACAATGTGCAATGTGCAATGTACAATTTTTACATGGAGGAGAGTTACAATGAAAATATTGCTTGCAGAGGATACAAAAGATCTTAACAGAGCACTCACAGCAGTGCTTACGCATGAAAAATATGATGTGACATCCGTATTTGACGGGCTTGAAGCGTCGGAACATATCGAAACCGATTCTTATGACTGTATAATTCTTGATATAATGATGCCGAAAAAGGACGGTATAGAGGTTCTTACGGAGCTCAGGAAAAAGAATATAATAACGCCTGTGCTTATGCTGACTGCAAAGGCTGAGATAGAGGACAGAGTTACAGGACTTGATGCGGGTGCAGACGATTATCTTACAAAGCCGTTTGCAATAAAAGAACTTCTTGCAAGGGTAAGGGCACTTACAAGGAGAAAGGCTCAGTATTCGACGGAAGATCTTAAATACAATGATCTTTTGCTGAAATCGGCATCGTTTGAGCTTGGTTCGGAAAATACTGTAAGGCTTTCCGTCAAGGAATTTGAGCTTATGCAGACATTCATTATAAATGCAAACCGTTATCTTGACACGAATTATCTTCTTGAGCATGTATGGAATAATGACACTGATGCAAAACCTGAAACTGTATGGTTGTATGTGTCTTATCTTAAAAGAAAGCTCAAAGCCATAGCATCATCTGCAAATATTGAAGGAAACAGCAGTGAAGGTTTTTGTCTGAAATAAAAATGTATAACGTACTGTTAATTACGCATTATAAAGGGGTGAAGTATCTATGAATAAACAGGCTATAAAAAAGTTAAGAAGAAAGTTTACTCTTGTGTCATTCATTTCATTTATGGCTGTTATGATAATTATAAGTATGCTTATATTCTTTGTTGATTTTTACAGTATAACGAAACAGATACATTCTGTGCTTAATTATATAGTAGAGAACGGCGGAGATATATCGGAGAATAATTATAAATGGCTTGACAACAAGGATTTTATTCCCGAAAATGAATTTGATAAAACAATGGAGAACTTTTTCGGAACAGGTATTGATACATCTCCCGAAATGCGTTTCTTTACAAGATATTTTTCTGTATGGTTCACTGATGAAGGAGAATTTTTAACGGCTAATATTTCCAATATAGCATCTGTTACCGAGGAAAAGGCGGAACAGTACGGAAGAAAAGCACTGAGGAAAAATATTATGTACGGTTCCGAAGGACATTATTTCTATAAGATGGTGGATATGGAGGGGGCTGATGGAGTAAAGCTTATTGTTTTCCTTGACTGTACACAGCATCTTAATTCATTGGAACGGCTTATGAATATTATTCTGATACTTGTGGCATTTGGCGGTATAGTAATGTACCTGCTTGTTTACATTATTTCAAAGCACATGATAAAGCCGGAAATAAGAAATGCCGAGAGGCAGAAGCAGTTTATAACCAATGCGGGACACGAGCTTAAAACGCCGCTGGCAGTTATACGGGCGAATACAGAGCTTGACATGATGATAAACGGCGAAAATGAGTGGAACACCTCGACATTAAGACAGACCGATAACATGACAAAGCTGATACAGAATCTTATACTCATAGCCCGTGCGGACGAAAAGCCCAATGAGGAACATTTTGTTGATACCGATGTATCGGCAGAGGTCAGAGAAGCAGTCGAGAGTCTTTCGTCAATAGCACAGCAGGCAGATAAAAAGATGGAAACCGACATAGCCGACGGAATAATGATGAAAGCAAATAAAGGGCAGATAAACCAGCTTGCCGCACTCCTGATAGACAATGCAATAAAATACTGTGATGAAAAAGGTACCATAAAAACAACCCTTTCGCTGAAGGGCAAAAACATACGGCTTGTTGTTTCAAATGATTATAAAGACGGCGAAGGCGTTGACTGCAACAGATTTTTTGATCGTTTTTACCGTGAGGATAAGTCGCACAACAGTGACAAGGGCGGTTATGGAATAGGGCTTTCGATTGCTGAATCAATAGTAAAGATGTATAAAGGAACGATACACGCAAATTATAATAACGGCGTTATAAGCTTTATTTGTCTGCTCAGACCATGAAGTAAAAAACAGCACACACTCTGCGTATAAAATACAAGGAGTGTGTGCTGCTTTTAATTATGCATTATGCATTGTGAATTATGAATTATTTTAAAATTCTGTCATAGGGTCATATCTTACCCAGTTGTACTGAGTTTCAAAGTGAAGGTGAGGGCCTGTTGAATAGCCTGTCGAGCCGACATGACCTATAAGCTGACCTGCACGGACTTCCTGACCGCTTTCAACGATAACATCAGAAAGATGTCCGTATATGGAGATTTTACCGTTGCCGTGATCTATCATAACATAGTTGCCGTAACCGCCTCCGCAGCCGCAGCTTGAATCCTTGCCCCAGTCATGTTCACAGGTATCGTTCATTGAAAATACAACTCCGTCATAGCAGGCAACGACCTGTGCACCGTATATTCCGGCATCGGCAATATCTATAGCACCATGATTGTTCTCTCCACGCCATTCTTCAAAGGTAGATGTAAGGTAGGTAAAGCCCGGACACGGCCATACATAACGGTCATCTGTATGAGGTACTATTATTTCAGGTTCATTGTCATCATCATTATTTTCAGCTGAACTTTCGGCTTTTTTTCTTTCCTCTTCTTCACGCTGCTTTCTTTCCTGTTCGGCTTTTTCCTCCTGTTCCTTTTTGTACTGCTTTAGTGCCTCGTCAAGCTGTTTCTGCATCTGTTTGTTTGCTTCAAGCTCGTTCTTGAGTTTGTCGCTGTCACTCCTGAGTTCTTCTATAAGCTTTTTGTTTTCGTCTGAAAGAGCCGTTATCCTTTTGGTGTCTTCTTCAAGCTCACGCTTTTCCTGTTCAAGCTGTTCCTTTTTGGATTCAAGCTCACTCTTTTCTTCGGAGATAGCTTTTATTTCATTGTTTATTGAGTGTATGAGCGTATCATCATATTCCGACATGCGTTTTATCATTTCTGACTTGTCAATAAGGTCTGAAAAGCTTTTTGCACCGAGGATTATTTCAAGACTTGATGCATTTCCTGCCATGTGTATTGTACGCAGTCTTTTTTTGAGTAAAGTAAGTGAATCCTTTGAGCATTCGGAAAGGGAATCTATTTCCTTTTGTTTTTGTTCAATATCGCTGTCAAGAGCTTCAAGACGGCTGTTTGTCTGACGTATCTTTTCGCCAAGCTCGGATATCTGCTCACGGAGCTTTTCGGTGTATTCCTGCTTGTCGGTTATATCGGCATCATTCTTTTTTATTCTGTCATTTATATCGGAATTTTCCTGCGTAAGCTCGGAAATCTGTTTTGAGTTTTCTTCCTCGTTGAATTCTGCATGGCTTGAAAGTGCAAAGCAGAATGTTATTAAAGAAAGTGTAAGTATGAGTGATAAAAGCCGTGTTTTTTTAAAGGTCAATTACAGCACCGCCTTCCTTGCTGAGATATCTTGAAACGGATATTATACTTCCGAAAAGTCCTGCGATTATTCCGGCAGCTGACATAAGAATTATTGTCGGCAGCCATATCCTGTCGAGTGTAAGCGTGGAGGTTTTCAGCATACCGATTATTCCGGCAGCAGCATTTTTAACCGGCTCATAAAGTGCAAGCACAGATGCTGATGCTATAAGTCCCGATATAAAGCCTGTTATCATGGCTTCGATAACAAACGGCATCCGTATAAATGAATTTGATGCGCCTACCGATTTCATTATGCTTATCTCAAACCGCCTTGAATACATTGTCATTTTGATAGTGTTGGAGATTATGAAAAGTGTAACGGCTGCGAGTATAAGCACCAACCATGAGCCTACTATCGTTACAAAATAGTTCAGCTTGGTAAGCTTTCCGGCAACGTCGCTCAGGTCACTTACCTTTTCAACACCTGCTATATCTTTGAGTGCCTTTGATGTCGAGCTGTATTCCGAAAGATCATTCACAGTTACTTTGTATTCATTTCCGAAAGGATTGTTTTCTCCCTGAAGTTCGTTGTATATTTCATCACCGAGAGTATCTTTATATGTTTTGAGAACATCCTCTTTTGAACTGAATTTGTATGAGGAAATGTTTTTGATTTCCGATATGTTTTTTTCTATTTCGGGAATGGCTTCATCGGAAAGCTCAGGTTCAAGAAACACGGTTATTTCGTTGTCATTGTCAACGCTTGAAATAACGCTTTGCACATTGAATGATATGAGAACAGCCGAGCCTGTTATTATAAGGCATGATGCGAGTACGACCAAAGATGCAAGCGACATCATTCTGTTGCTCCATATATTTTTGAGTCCCTCTTTGAAGAGATAGCCGATACTTGAAATATTCATTTTTTGCCGCCCTCCTTTTCAGATGCATTTACTTTGGTATCGCTTGTTATTTTTCCGTTTTCTATCTGTATCAGACGGCCGCCGAATTTTTTTACAAGCTCATTTTCATGTGTAACGATAATTACGGTAGTGCCTTTTTTGTTTACTGCACAAAGGAGTTTCATTATTTCAAGAGATCTTTCACTGTCGATATTTCCGGTAGGTTCATCGGCAAGTATCAGTTCAGGATTGTTAACAATCGCTCTTGCAATGCTGACACGCTGCTGTTCACCGCCTGAAAGTTCATTCGGTCTGCGTTTTTCCATGCCGTTAAGTCCGACAAGCTTCAGAATATACGGCACACGTTTCTGGACGGTTTTATTGCTTTTTCCGATAACTCTCATGGCAAACGCTACATTATCATAAACATTCATTTTGCCTATAAGCCTGAAATCCTGAAAGACAATTCCGATAGTCCTGCGGAGATAAGGTATTTTGTTTTTATTTATGTTTGTGAGGTCGTATCCGTTTACGCTTATTGTTCCCGATGCTGCCTTTTCTTCTCTTATCAGAAGTTTGAGGAGAGAGCTTTTTCCCGAACCGGAAGAACCTGAAATAAAAACAAGCTCACCCTTTTCAATGCTGAGAGAAATGTTTCTTAGTGCTTCTGTTCCGTTCCGGTAAACAAGAGAAACATTATCAAGTTTTATCATTATATCACCTTTGTAAACAAATTATTTTTGCATGATATATTCCCGTCATGCAATATGTATTTTTTATTATAATCTATATTATATGCTTCGTCAAATGAAATTTATGTTTATAGTTCAAAGTAAATTTTAACTTGTTCCGCTTATTGACTTTGGTACAATAAAGCTTTATAATAATAGAGTAGAACCGGCATTTCCGGATTTTTTTGTCAAACACATTCAATATAAAAGGAAGGTAATAGAAATGAACAGTGATGCAATAACAAAGGGCGTTAATACCGCACCTCAGCGCTGTCTTCTCCGTGCGCTCGGTATGACTGACGAGGAAATATCAAAGCCTATGATAGGTATAGTAAGCTCATATAATGAGATAGTTCCAGGTCATATGAATATTGATAAGATAGTCAATGCCGTTAAGACAGGTGTTGCACTTGCAGGAGGAAATCCTGTTGTGTTCCCTGCAATAGCAGTCTGTGACGGTATCGCTATGGGACATCAGGGAATGAAATATTCTCTTGTTACCCGTGACCTTATAGCCGATTCAACAGAGGCTATGGCTATAGCTCATGCTTTTGACGCTCTTGTAATGGTTCCTAACTGTGATAAGAACGTTCCCGGTCTTCTCATGGCTGCTGCAAGACTTAATATACCGACAATATTTGTAAGCGGCGGCCCGATGCTTGCCGGCAGAGTAGGCGGTAAAAAGACAAGCCTTTCAAGTATGTTTGAAGCAGTAGGTTCATACAATTCGGGCAAAATATCATATGATGAACTTAATGAGTATGAAAACAAGGTATGTCCTACATGCGGCTCATGTTCAGGCATGTACACCGCAAACTCTATGAACTGTCTTACAGAAGTACTCGGTATGGCTCTCAAGGGCAACGGTACTATTCCGGCAGTATATTCCGAAAGAATACAGCTTGCAAAACATGCAGGTATGAAGATAATGGAGCTTCTTGAAAAGAATATCAGACCTCGTGACATAATGACAGAGGACGCATTCAGAAATGCTCTTACAATGGATATGGCTCTCGGATGCAGCACAAACAGCATGCTCCATCTTCCGGCTATTGCACATGAATGCGGAATAGAGCTTGACCTTGATATAGCAAATGAGATAAGCTCACATACACCTAACCTTTGTCATCTTGCACCTGCCGGCAGAACATATATGGAAGATCTCAACGAGGCAGGCGGTATATATGCCGTAATGAACGAGATAAACAAGCTCGGACTTCTCAAAACAGACCTTATCACAGTAACAGGCAAGACAATAGCAGAAAATATAGCCGGCTGTGTAAACAAGGATACAGATATAATCAGAACCGCAGAGAACCCATACAGCAAAACAGGCGGTATCGCTGTTCTCAGAGGTAACCTTGCGCCCGATTCATGCGTTGTAAAGCGTTCAGCTGTTGCACCCGAAATGCTCAAGCATTCAGGCCCTGCAAGAGTATTTGACTGTGAAGAGGATGCTATGGACGCTATAAATGCCGGAAAGATAAATGACGGTGATGTTGTTGTTATCCGTTATGAAGGTCCAAAGGGCGGTCCCGGCATGAGAGAGATGCTCAATCCTACATCTGCTATCATGGGCAGAGGTCAGGGCGGCACAGTTGCACTTATAACTGACGGACGTTTTTCAGGCGCAACAAGAGGCGCATCTATCGGACACGTTTCACCGGAAGCTGCTGTTGGAGGACCTATCGCACTTATAAAAGACGGTGACATTATTGATATAGATATCAATGCAAACACTATAAACGTAAGACTTACAGACGAGGAGTTTGCAGCAAGACGTGCAGAGTGGAAGCCGAGAGAGCCGAAGATAACAACAGGATATCTTGCAAGATATGCATCACTTGTTACATCAGGCAACAGAGGCGCTATACTCGAAGTTAAAAAGTGATAATTGCCGGAGCTGTGCAGAGCAGAAAACAAACTGCTCTGCACAATGTATTTATTAAAAAAACGGAGGGACTGCAATGCGTGAAGCACAGTGGAAGGACTACGAGCTTATAGACTGTTCAGACGGGGAACGCCTTGAACGTTGGGGAGATATCGTGCTTATACGTCCCGATCCCCAGATAATATGGAAAACACCAAAAAAAGATCCGCTGTGGAAACAGGCTCATGCACGTTATCACCGTTCATCAAGCGGCGGCGGAGCATGGCAGTTCTATAAAAATATGCCCAAGCAGTGGAAGATAAAATACAA
>JBGVAQ010000348.1:0-1658 GCA_045224775.1 Acutalibacteraceae bacterium
CGAAACACCTTCTATTCATCACAATTCCTCCTTTAATCTGAGCCCTCCCATGAGTTCAAACTCTATTGTTTCTCCATCTGACACCGCACCGACCAAAATCTTATCCGCGAATTTCTCAATAGGATTCGTTATGACGATGTTGTACAAATCGTTGAGATCATCAACTATAAATTCGTTCTGATCTTCTATCATTTTTCTCTTCCTGCTGATTTCATTTATCTCTGCATCTATGCCACTCTGAATTTCAATCAACTTTTCTGTCCTTATACAGCCCTCCGAGCAGAGAGAATACATCACATATTTCTTCTTTGAAAGCTCACTTTGACGTTGATTCAGTTCCGAAAGTTCTTCAATTATCAAGCTGTCTTCCAACTGTCCGAACAATTCTATAGCTGGTATTATAAGCTCATCTGCAAACTGTTTAAGCTTTCTGCACATACTGTTCCATGCAAGATTATAATTCTCGTCAGGAAAAGATCTGCACCCACACGGTTTGACAAGGTCGTACCTGCCGCAACACTCCCAAATTGATTTATATCCTTTTTTCAAACTATATGAGCGTCCGCAAATACACTTCGTTTTGCCCCGAAAAGGAGAAGCAACAGTTTTTTGTGCCTGACGGGTGTTGTTAACTTTTAGTTGCTGAACAATTGCAAAGTCCTCGCGGCTGATGATCGCAGGCAGACAGTCACGGATGTAGTAACTGTCTTGCTCTCCGTGATTGATTTTCCACTTAGCTCCCATAAAGGTGGAATATGTTTTCTGCCAGCGTATGTCTCCTATGTACTTTTCCTGCTTCAGTATCTTCAAAACTGTTACGTTGTTCCATTTCGTTCCTGTCGGGGAAGGAATGTTTTCTTCGTTTAAACCTGCCGCTATTCTTTTTGCACCAAACCCAGACAGGTACAAATCAAATATTCTTTTTACCACCTTTGCCTTTTCTTCATCGATTAAAATGCTACTATCTATCTTGGTATATCCATAAGGTACTCTTGCTATACCGAGTGTACCGTTTGCCATTCTGCGCTTGATGCCCCAGCGGGTATTGCGTGAGATGGACTCCGACTCTGCCTGTGCAAGTCCTTCCATGATCGTTATCAAAATCTCGTCAGATACATGAGCCGTGTCGATGCATTCTTTTTCAAAATTTACCGTAACTCCTATGCTTTTAAGTTCACGAAAGATTTCAAGACACTCCCTGGTATTGCGTCCAAAGCGGCTTATTGACTTGGTGACAATACGCTCGACCTCACCTGACCGGCAATCTTCGATAAGCTTTTGAAAACCCGGACGGCAAATGGATGTGCCGCTTGCTACATCAGTATATATGCCGATGAGTTCTTCCGTTAGGGAGCTTTTAAACTTGCTTTCAAAATACATTTTTTGAACTTCAAATGAATTGCTCTGTTCGCTTTTTTCTGTCGACACTCTGCAGTAGGCTGCTGTTCTCGTTTTTCTGTTCCTGCCGTTTTTTGCTTCAATTTCATATACTTTCATAAATTTAATACCTCCAAATATCGGATCATGAATTGATTCATCATTCTCCGATAAAAAATGTTTCTGAGGATATTATGATTGATGAAAGCAAAAAATAGCGGCAAAACAGCAGGGTGTGTTCCACCCACGATCAATAGTCATGGGTGGAACATAAAACAATC
>JBGVAQ010000349.1:0-9332 GCA_045224775.1 Acutalibacteraceae bacterium
AAAATCGGGTCGAAGCAGGAGTAAATATCAATATAGCCGATGGCATCATTGATTTCTTCCATCGGGGCATCTTCCATAATCATCTTGTTAATTTCCTCTACGGTTTTATTCATGGGCAAAAAGTTCCTTTCTTAAATTTCCATATCCCGTCCTCGCTTGCGGGCAGGCTGCTTGTGTTCCTGTGTTTCCTTTCCTCTACTGAGGACAACATCAAGAAACGCCCGAACCCTTTCGGATGCGATTTCCAATGCATCCAGATAGGGCTGAGCTTTCTTTTTGAGTTCCAAATATTTTTCGTTCAGGGCTTCAAAGCGGCGCTTCCAAACGGATGCACTCTTTTCTGCCTGTTCGTATTTTTGCTTGTATTTCAACTTTTCCGCTTTCTCTGCGAAGCTGCTGACTGCATAATCCTTTAGGATGCGGCACTCATCCGGTGTCAGCGTGATATTGTTGCCGAATGTGGCTTTCTTGCCCATCGCTTCAATATCTTGCACTGTCAGGGCAGTTGCCCTTGCTGCCTTTGTTTCCTTTTGCAGAGCTTCCAGTTTCTTTTTTTGTTTTTCAGCGGCAACCCTGGTATTCTCCAAGGACTGTTCCGCATCGGCAACCTGTGCGGTGACTGCTTCCAACCGCTGCCGTTCTGCCTGCACCTTGAACTGTGTCACCGTCAGATGCTCTTCGGTGCTGCCACGCTCTCCACGCTCCACATCGGTATATCCGGCAGCTCGCATGAAATTGAAAAAGTCATCCTGCAATACACTGTAGGACGACTTCAAAATCTTTTTCCCTTTTGCGTTCAACATCGGATTGCCGTCCTCATCAAGAACGGGTTTGGACTCCCATTTCTTACTGCGGCTGACCTGCATAATCGTTTCTTTCACAGTTCCTCGGAGAAATTCATCCTTGCATCGCTTCGACCAAAGGATTTGCTTTTCCACCACCGGGATATAAACCACATGGAGGTGGTAGTGATATACATCCTCGCCCAGCGCTTCGGACATTGCCCGGTTGCGCTCATCGGCGTGCATCACAGCGGAGAGGATATACTGCTCGCCACCCACAATCTCTACGGCGGCTTTATAGGCATCGGCATAAAACTGTTTCGCAAATTCATAGCCGCCGTGGTTGTAGAAATAAGCGGAGTTCACATCAAACACCAACTCGCCGTATTTGACGGCATCCGGCTTCAGACCTCTGGTGGAGATCACGCCATCCTGTTCCATCTGCTCGAACATTTTTACATAATCGTCCGTGGGTGCTTTGAAATGAACGTTCAGAGATGTACGCTCTGGTACGATGTCCTGATTGCTGTAACTGTCCTTTTCACGCTCATTATGTTCCTGTACCTTCGCCACATCTGCCGGGGTTTCCAAGTCCTGATTTCTGGCTACGGTACGGTCTATTCCATCATTTCTTGCCATAGATTTTTTGTCCTTTCTTTGGGATTTGCAGACAGCGGGGAGCTACGGAGAGGCACTTTTTCAAAGTGCAATAACCCACTATGACACTTTCATCCATACTGGCCGCAAAGTGCCGTGGGCTCTCCGAGGGCTCCTCCGGAGGGGGTATGCGGTCACTGCGGTGACCTCTGCTGACCAAGGCGAAAATGTCTGCGCCTTTTCCCATGGTCAGCCCGTCTGCATGAAGCTGTTCTGCGGAACGTTTCTTGCAGACGTTGGCAGCGTCTTTCACTGCCATCCATAGACAGCACTGCGGTGTGCCTATGGGGACGGGAGATGCGAGGGGCTGTTGCCGGGGCATCACTTCTCCCGTCTTTGCTGCCATACAATGTCGTATCCCAGCACATCGGCAAGCTCCAATACTTCCTTGTATCGGATGCTTTCCCGCTGTAATTTTGCGGACAGGTTGGAAATGCTGTCGCTCCATCCGTACTCGTCCGAGAGCAGGTCAACAACTTCCTGCATGGTCATCCCAGCACGGATGATCTGTGCCTTGATTTCATTGCGTACATTCATATTGAAAAATCCTCCATAATTCTGTTTGTGGTTCGGTACAATCTCTGCACCCCAAAACGGAGCAGATACACCGAACAGTGAAAAATCTGCAATCTCTGAAATCCGTTCAGAATTTTGCATGTGATATCCTGTCCATATATGACCATATCCCGCTTTACTGTTTCGTGTGATTTGGTCTGGAAAAATGAAAACATCCATTGTTCCGTGAACAGGGTACACGGTTCAGAGAAGCACGATTTCGTGAAATAGCTTCGTCCTGCGGTCAAAAACTTTGCTGTTTCCATTGCCATTGATTTTCAATACCCGAAAACAGGTTGTCTCTGAAAGCCGTTGTTTCCTATAATGGGAGAAAACAGGGGTAAATGCTGCGTACATACGTACAGAGCATGACTGGCAAAATCAATCCCGCCATTCCTCCGGTACGTACGTACACGGCGAATCTCCGTAAAACCCATTTATATGAGGTCGTAAAATCGCTTCCACTCCCATAAATCCCCACACCCGCCGTCCGGCAGAGTTGGTGATGTTGTTGCAATGCTCCAGATTGAATTTCATGGCATTGGCAATCATGGCGTCGCTGAAGCTGCGGGCTTTCAGCGGTGCAAGGGAATTTTCTTCGCACCACATCCGGTAGATTTCATAGAAATCCTTGGAGCTGATGGACGCATCCGCTTTGCGCCGGATGTATCCCTCCGATTCCATGAAATCAAAGATATTATTATTGTCACGCTTGACCGCTTCCCGGTTTTCCCGGATACGGTCACTCTCTGTGAATTTGAAGTTGTTGGCAACAAGCCGCTGCAATCCCTCCAATGCCCACAGGAAGATGCCTTCGGCTTCGGCTTTCATCTTCTCCGCAAGATCAGGATCATCGGCTCTGTCCGCAGGCTTTTCCTTGGTGGTCAGCACAAGCTGTCTGCGGTAAAAACCATCGCTGCGGTCATACAGGGCTTGCAGATCACCGTTGCTGAACGCCAGCAGCCGGGCAAACATCCAGCCCTGATAACTCTGTTTCCCTTTGCGTTCCAAATCCATCTTGCCTTGCGCCGTCACAATGGATTTGACATAGTTGGTCTGGCGCAGGGCTTCCATTCGCATATCATCATCCACGCACAGCAGGATGTGTTCCAGATCGGCACGGGCAAAGCGGTTTTCGGAAATCTTACCGATGCTCCCATCCTTCATATTCGTGCCAAAGATGCTCGACAGCACCGCACCGATTTGGGATTTACCCTCGCCGCCGTTGCCCTTAATGACCATCATGCGCTGACCTTTGTTGGAGGGAATCAGACAGTAACCGGTGAACTCCTGCAAGGTGGGGATGTCCTCCGCATAGAGCAGTCCGTCCAGAAAGTTCAGCCAGATCACCGGCGCAGTAGCATCGGGATTGTAGGCAACCGGCAGACGGCTTCGCACGATAGCCAGTCTGCCCTCGGTAAATGTGCCATCCAAAAGGAGCGTACCGTTGGCAACATGAATGCGATCCTGCTCCGGCGGGAAGTCGGGCACATGGGCTCCCAGTTTCAGCACTTCCAAAATGTTGGTGATCTTCCGGGGAATATTGTTCACGGCACAGAATTTCAGCTTGTCGTAAATCTCCCCACGCAGAGGGAGATCGTCTGTTACCCGACCATCGGGCGTAAAAAAAGCTCCGTTTGCGAAGATGATTCTGCGCTCACGCAGAAATTCTTCACAGAACAGAGCTTCATTGATGTTCTGCCCATCAAACCACATGGGCAAGTTCATATCAGGCGTTTTCCGGTTCTTCGCCATGCTGCGCCACCTCCTTTTTCTTTCTTGCGGTGTAGTCCTGCAAGAACGTAATTTTGCCGTCCTTCATCAGCTCTTCCACCACAGCAACCCGTTCTTCCAGATCACCCACAGTCAAAATGTCTGCCATATATTCGATATAATCAAGCATCTGGCAGGCTTCCACAAAACGGTCATCCAGAGCATCGTCCGGTGTTTTCGGTACATATCGCACTTTCCAACCTTCCAGCAGATGCAGATAATCCGTCAGCACCCGGAAGCACAGCATTTCGTCCTCCCGAAACTGACGGATATAGGGACGTTTGGGCTTGAGCATAGCTGCGGCAGTGGTAGGTTTCGGGTCAAGCCCAAAATCAGCAGCCAACTTTTGTGCTGCTTCGTAGCTGCTCAAATCAAAGAGCTTTGCCACAAAGTCGATCACATCCCCCTTGGCTCCACAGCCGAAGCAAAAGAAATAGTCCTCATTCAGCTTCATGCTCGGATGCCTGTCATTGTGGAACGGGCAGCAAGCCATGCCGTTTCGGTTGACTTGCTGCCCGTAGTGTTCGGCGGCTTGCTTTACGCTGATTGCCGCCTTGATGGTTTCATAGATTGTCATAGAAAACCTCCGTTCATAGTATTCAGAAAGCACGAAACACCCGCCGTGATTGGCAGGTGCTTCGCTCCTTCTACTATGGTTATGCCGGATTTTTCAAAAAGCAGGCTAATCGGTGGACAACCCCATTTCAAAAAACAGGACAGCTTTTCGGAGGATGTAGATTTCTTCACATTTGCATGGTATAATAAAAGAAATGAAAAAACAGGACAGGAGGGCAAGTATGAATCAAGATCTGATGACATTGGATTTTTGGCAGGATACGGTCATATATGAAGGCAGAACATTACCTATCGGCACTCTTGCCTGTGATGCGCTGAATGTTCCTGCGGGTATGATTTCAAAGATGAACGAGCAATGCGAGAAAATCAATCTGCTGCTTGGAATGTTAAACGCCGCACAGGATGCTTCCACGCTCTTTCCCATGGTAAGGGAAGCAGCTCTGATAGTATTGAGCATTCTCAATAAAACACCGCCCTTCTCCTATATGAACATACCGCATCACCGAAAACAGATAGAACAGGTATTTACTGCGGAAACCGCACAGAAATATGCGGAATTTGCTATGAAGGCAGCATCCAATTCCTTGCAGTTTGAAGAGATCCCGCACTATGCCGATGCAATCATGCTCCAACGGTATACCGCTGTTTTCGGGCATCTGGCGTACTCTCTCGGGGAATATCAAAAGGCAATGCTTGATTTTGCGGAAAAATCAGATGGAAACGAAGCAGACCGCACCGCAGAGGGCTTTGCAAAAATGTTCGGCAGCTACTTCCCGCCGGAGTTCTCTATCACGGAGGGCAATGCCTGGATGTCTACCCTGAACAACTCTGTTCAGTATGTGGCCACTGTACGCCCCGGCGAAAATGTGGCAAAGCTCGTCAAGCGGATGCATTATGTGTCCTTCGTTGGGATGTTGCGGTCTGATCTTTTTGAAGGCTTGTGTGTCGGTCATGCACCGAAGAAATGCCGTATCTGCGGCAAATGGTTTCTGACCACCAACGCAAGACACACCAAATACTGCGGCGGCTATGCACCAGGGGACAAGCTGCACCGCACTTGCCGGCAGATCGGCAATCTGAAAGGCAGAGAACAACGGGAACTTGCGGACGATCACCCGATTATCCAGATATATGAAAAACGGAGAAACACCATAAACCGCTATATCAAGCGTGGCAAACTGGATGAGGCTTTGGCGGAGATTATGAAGAAACTGGCGAAAGATAAGATGCTCCGGGCACTCAGCAATGTAACCTATGCCAGGGGTGCTTATGAGAAAGAAATGGAACAGGCAGCTTTGAAGAAAGAAGCAATAAAGAGAAACGAAATATGATGAGGTAGAATATGGCTTCACGTAAAGAGTATTTGGATTTCATATTAGAACAGCTATCCGAACTGGAAGAAATAGCATATAGAGCAATGATGGGTGAGTATATCATCTATTATCGTGGAAAAATTATTGGCGGTATATATGATGACAGACTGCTTGTAAAGCCGGTCAAATCCGCCATTTTACTTATGCCAGATGCAAATTATGAATTACCGTACGAAGGTGCAAAAGAAATGCTGTTGGTTAATGATGTCGATAGCAAGGATTTCCTGACAAGGCTATTTAATGCCATGTATAACGAGCTTCCTGCACCAAAGAAAAAGAAATAAGTTCGGAATTACGAGATGAAAGGAGGTGCGCTTATGCTGGAAGATTATTTGTGGAATATGACCGGATACATACCGAAATATCCTGTCAATCCGCACTGTGATGGTATCATTCCCTATGTGGCAGAGCGCATCTTCCAACTTGAACCGGAACCGCCAGTGGTGGACAGTCTGAACGAATATATCCTGTCTGCTTTGCAGGAAAAGGACTTGAGATATTTCTCGTTCTTCCTCCACCACTACGAACCGCAGTTGAACAAGCGGATTAAATCGTTTCTCGGTGTGGATGGCGGCGATCTGTACGACACAGACCGCTTTATAGATGTAAAGCTCTCCTGCCGGGAACAAATGCTCCAAAAGCTGATGGACTATGATCCTGCCAAGGGCGCAGAGTATGCCACCTACATATATCCGTTCATCCGGGACGCTATGCTCCGTTTCCGTATGGGAGAAGAAAAGTGGTCGGTGCCCTCTCTGACCAGTTACAAAATGTTGCGGACAATGGCATGGCTGTACCATAATACCAAAGATGCAGTCAACGAATTTGCCAGGAAATACAACTGTGATTTGGCTCTGGCAGAAGAATATTTGAAAGTTGTCCGTGGTATCCGCAATCAGCAGCCATTCTATGTAACAGACGAGGACGGCGAGGAAACCGGCGAAGATGTTGCCCTTGATGATACATGGAATTATGCCGACATCCTCTGGAACGGCATACAGGCAGAAAAAGTGCAGCGGGCATTTGAGAAGCTGAATTACCGGGAACAGACCTTGCTTGAAAAACGGCTGGCGATCTGCATGACCTGCGGGCGTGTCGGCTCATGGAAAGGCCGACCCACCTTTGAAGAACTGGCTGTGATGTTTGAGGGCAGCACGGCCAACGGTGCGGAACGAGCCTACCGCAGAGCAGTAGACAAGCTGACGGAATTGTTGGTTGCCGAGGGCGCACTCCATGCTATCCGGCTGAAACAAAAATCCAAAACCAAGCACAAAAAGAAAATCGCCGCCGCAGTCTACGAATACCAGGCAGACTGCGACGGCGAATGGGGTGAAATATCATTGGATTTTGAGAGCGGCACAGCAAAGATCATCCGTCTTGCCGATTGGGATACCATGAAAACAAATCGCTTTGCGAACAAGGCGATAGCGTATCTTCTGAACTGTGAAAATGAGAAGCTGCCAAAGGAGACAATACTTGCCTTTGAATCTTAAGGGTCTGTCCCAAATTCTGTGTAAACACCGAAATGCGGTGCAAATAGAGCAAAATTTATTCAAGGCGGAAGTGGCGCAAGCTGCTGCCGCCTTGTTTTCAAAATAGCAGTGGATAGTGGGCATGTCAAGGGCGGGGGCGCCAGACCCCGTTCATCTTGACGCTTGACATGCCGGTATGCAGCAGGTTATTCCGGCATGCGATCAGCAAAGAATACTGCCAGCTGAGCATGAATCATGCTCCAGTCCTGTCTCCGGCCAGTCCATTTCTTTGTGATATCGATCATGGCCAGATACAGCATTTTCAATAGGCTGTCATCGGTGGGGAACACGGATTTTGCCTTGGTTACTTTCCGAAGCTGACGGTTGAATCCCTCAATTGCATTGGTCGTATATATCAAGCGACGAACCTCTTGGGGATACTTGAAATAGGTACTCAGATTGGGCCAATTATCCCGCCAGGACTGAGAAATTTTGGGGTATTTCTTGTCCCATCGCTCAGCGAAGGTGTCCAGTGCGTCCAAAGCGGTAGGCTCATCTACCGCAGCGTAAACAGCCTTCAAATCGGCCATGAGTGCTTTCAAGTCCTTGTAGGATACATATTTGCTGGAATTCCGAAGCTGGTGAATGATACAGTTCTGAATCTCTGTATTTGGAAACACTGCTTCAATCGCAGCGGAAAATCCGGTCAGATTATCCGTACAGGCAATGAAAATATCTTCTACGCCCCGGTTCCTCAAGCCGTTGAGCACCGTTGCCCAGAATTTGGCACTCTCATTTTCACCGACCCACATGCCCAAAACATCTTTTTTGCCGTCCAGATTGATACCAATGGCTATGTATACGGCCTTTTTGACGATTTGCCCCTCACTGCGAACATGATAGTGGATGGCATCCAGGAAAACCACTGCGTATACGCTTTCCAAAGGCCGCTGCTGCCATTCTTTTGCGATGGGAAGGATCTTATCCGTAATGCGGCTTACAGTTGTATCTGAGACTTCTACGCCGTAGATATCCTGAATATGCGCTTCAATATCACCTGTGGTCATTCCTTTTGCATACATGGACAAGATCTTTTCCTCGATGTCCTGACTGATGCTGGTTTGGTTTTTCTTCAGCACCTGAGGCTCAAACTCGCCTTTTCGGTCTCGAGGCACCGATACCGCTACATCTCCAAAGCTGGTCCGCAGTGTTTTATTACTGTGCCCGTTGCGGCTGTTATCTGTGTCCTTATTCTTGTAGTCATACTTGCTGTAGCCCAGTTCATCATCCAGCTCTGCTTCCAGGCCATTCTCCATGAATTCTGAGATTGCCTCCTTAAACAGGCTCTGAATGTCATCCATGCTGCCGATGTTTGCCATCTGCAGCAGTTCGCGGATTTTCTCCCGCCGGGCATTTTCTTCTGGGGTACGATTCTTTCTGGTCATATGTAAAACCTCCGATGTGGTGCTTCTATTCTACACCACATCGGAGGTTTACACAAAATTTGGGATGGTCTCAATCTTAAACATATCAAACAGAAAAAATGCTGCAATTTCCATCACGTAAGGAGAAATTTGCAGCGTTTTTTCTATTTGCGGTTTTCTTCAATCCATCTTACAGCAAAATCTACCAGATCTCGCTGTTTCATCAGACGAATTGTACCATTACCAAGCGATGCCTTGTGGATGGGATACGCATTTTCAAAAGCAGTTCCGATCTCATCAAAATCTTCACCATCTACAAAAAGTGTTTCGTATCGCTTCCAAACACGATGCCCATTTTCCATGACCGCACTATGTTCGATACTGTTATGCTTACCGGAATAATCTGCCCGGACATCTGCCAGATGCAGCGATGTGTTCTTGTCATATCCCACTCCAATCAATAAAACCAGTCCATCTAATTCATACAGTTTACCAATAGGTGAACCTTCTCCAAAAATATTAGAAAGATCATGGACAACAGTCAAGTATTCAGCATTCTTTCCCCATGCAGCCACAGAGCGGGCCGGATGATCGCTCCGTAGTGCGCCTGGCCATTTTCGGAACATTTCAGCTACGGCACCCATCGTGTTTGTAGGGGTAATCTCTTTGTTATATGCTGGCCAATTATCCCGTATCAATTGCCACCAATCTTCCGGTTCC
>JBGVAQ010000350.1:0-5778 GCA_045224775.1 Acutalibacteraceae bacterium
ATGCCATTTTTGTTCCGTATAAGTAGGAATGTTGTATGGTCTTTCCTCATGGTTTCCGTGTATACAAAACAGCGTAATTGGCATAGATTTTAACTCGTCTTTAAGGTTATCGTCCATCCCCAATAGATAGTAGTTTATTCCCGCATCACCAAGGATTATCATAATATCATCTTTGGTGGTGTGGTTTTCTTCGCAAAAATAATATAATCGGTCAAAATCACGATGGGTGTCACCTGTTATATATATTCTCATTTGCTCACCTCATTCATTTTAAAATTTCGAAATACATCTTACCGCTGTCATCGGCTACAAATCTTAGTGTTTTGATGTATTTATTATAGAAATTATCCATTTCATTCTGTTCGGCTGTGATTTTTGCTTCATTATATATTTTTGCAACAAGCTCTTTTCCATTAAATCTGAGCAGATTCGGAAGATATTTTTTTAGCATTCTGAACAGTACGAACTTCTTGAATTCATCGATCTTTCCTGTTCCGAAATCATCAATAGCACAGAAGTAAATCTCATGCCCTGCTAAGGTTCGCTTAATTGCTTCACTGACCTTTGAATACTCAAACATCATCAGGAAATGAGCATTCGGTAGGGAAGAGATTAGCCCCCAATAATCTGAATCACTTGAAAACAACAAAAATGATGATACCCGATTCTGGTAATGTTCCATACAAACGGTAGCTGTCATTTTGATGTCAACAAGGCTTTTTTGTTCTTTAACACGATCTACCATTATATGTTCAACAGGTATAGATACAAATTTATCTATCATATCCCAGCCTGGATCCGTATGTATATCGTCAAATAGAATTATCTTTTGAACTTTGGATATTTCATGTCGCTTTAAACCGGCTATTACACTACATAATTTGTATGGATTAGAATTCTCGCAGTCTACTACAATTTCTATGCTATCTGTATCATTGATAAATTCATATATTCTTTCTTTAACTTCTTCATCAGCATCTCTGTAATTCGATTTTGAAATATACATATCATTATGGTGACGGTATATTACTGAGAAAAACTTTGAATCATTGAAAAGTATGCCACCGCAGTCCTCAGGCTGCCAATGAATATATTGCTGGAAAGGATAGAATTCTCTATAAGCCATATATTTCGCAAATTCATTTTTCATGACTCGTTCCTGAGTAAATTTTGGTATAGTAAAAATATCTTTAATATAACTCCAGTTTACATATTCGGGAAATAGCTCTTTGCAATTAGAAATGTTATCACTTATATATTTATTGATGCTTTCCATATATTTTGCAGAAGTTCCATTTGGCTTGATAATATGAATTCCCCATTCTTCAAGCTGTTTGACATTATCTGTATCGAACCATGGCAGCTTGTCGATATTTTTCAGATTCATTCTCATTTCCGTATCGGTGTTTTTGAAATTCATCATCAGATTTGTTCTGAGTTTACATAGATATCGAATAATACGGCAATGTTTGTTATCCTTGAGCTTTTCAATAAGCTCCGGATTTTCTTCTCCGATTTGTCGGACAATATCCATCTTGATTCCAATCAGATATGCTATAATAGTTACATTGGTTTTTGTATATGCCATTAAAAATGACCTCCTTTATGTTATATGTCTATATTCTATTATCCTATATTTTTACAATATTTGCAAATCATTTCTATTTTGATTTTAAATTGACGAAACAGCGTGAAAAGATATATAATATAATGTAGGGTTTGGAAATGGGGGATACCGATGGAAGATAACGAAAAGAAAGCAAAACTTGAAAAGATAGAAAAAACTATCGAACCTTTAGTAAAAACGCAAGAGTATTGGGTCGAGGTATATAAATTATTGAAATCTGTTGAAGAACAAGAACTTTACGATCCGGAATATCAGAGTTTTACAGCGTGGCTTAAAAGTTTTGCAGAGCGATATGATGTGACACTCTCTTTGCTATGGCTTCAGAAGAAATCGGGCAAGTTCTATGAAAACTATTGCGAATATTACAAAGCATTAAGTCTTCCGGTTACTCCTTTGGAAAAGATTACCATTGTGCCGTATGTCCTGACAATGATTGAAAAGATAACAGCCGGGAATATGAGAGAGGCAAAAGAACTGGTAGATAAAGCAGAGGCAGGCAGTATCTCAAGGAACGAGCTGCAAACACTTTGGAATCTTGAAAAGCAGGAAAGAGAAAAGAACGGTCTGCCAACAAAGAGACTCAATCGTCATGATGAAGAAGAGTTTGAAAAGATATCATATCAGAACTTTAATGCACAGGCAACAACTTTATCTGATATAGGATCTGTTTTATGTAATCCTGCATGGTTGGTTCCGTTAAAACAAGTAAGAAAAAAGTACAAGCTTTTTACGGAATTTACAAAGGAAAAAATGTTCAGAGGAGCTTTTATCCTTGCTGAAAACTATACAAAACCCTTTGATGGACATCAAAAACATAAATTCAATATTCATATGCTGTATATCAAACTTGAAGATGACGAACTGGATGATGAACCGGATTTTCCGGGATATAAGGGTTATGCAGATTATTATTGGGTAGTAGTACCTTATGAACAACTCGACAAAGGGAAGAGATATATCAGAAATAATCCGGATATAGGGTTGCTTTGTTTTACAAAGTCATCCAACAATATACACATTATTCAGCAATCTTCATGGAATGATAAATGCGACAGACGAATGGATACTGTCGAAATGTTAGCAAATTATATGTTATGAAAAATGGTGACGGAACCAATATAGTAGTCCGTCACCATTTAATCATTTTAAAAACAAAGTGCAGTGATTCTGAAGATTGATATTATAGCCTTTTGCTTTAAGTATTTCCGCTTTAAAATCAATCATATTAGGATCTGTATCAAGTTCTGAAGCCATCATTAATCTTGTCATGCCAAGCTGTGCACAGTCAAGAAATTCGTCATCTGAAATCAATAGATTTGCCGCAAATAGATTAGCTTCGTACTCAGTTTTTAAAAACAACGTATGAGTATCGCTTTCGGGGAAGAAGCCGTTACATATGCTTCTGTGCAGCCGATCATGCCCTATTTCGTGAGCACATACAACCTTTTTCAAACAATCATCGAGAGATGCATTAACGGATAAACAACCAATTTTTATCTCTTTATAATAGATGTATATCCCTTTTAAATCTACCAGTTCATTGCTGAGTACAACCACAAGATTAAGACAATCAGCAATTTCAAAGGGATCCCTTGTCCCATACTTTTCTACCAATCTATCCGAAATATCAATTATTCTTTGTAGTTGATACTGCATTTTTCCTCCCACATTTTTTCTCAGATTATTTTTCAAATATCTTCGTCATCTTCATCGTCTTCATCATCCTCATCGTTTTCATCATCCTCATCGTTTTCGTCAAGGTCTTCATTAGAGTTATCTAAAAATCTGTTCATTGATTTGAAATACATTTCTGATATAGCACTCATCATTTCTGACTTTTCTTTTAAGGACAATTCACCACCACTGAAAAGAGCATTGATCTGAGTCATAACATTTCTTGTAGTTCCCTGAACGCTGCTCATACGATCCTCCGGATTTGAAGAAAACATTGTAGAAATTATTGGAGAATCCATACTTGTAAGAAAGTAGTCAGGTGTGATTCCAAATCCTCTGCTCAGTGCTTCAATTGATTTTGCTCTATAGGGAATAGATTCTGCTAATTCATAAGTTCTGTAAGTTTTCAAAGACAAACCGCATTCCTGAGCGGCTCTTATCTGCGACCATCCTTTTTGTAATCTGAGCTGTTTAAGCCTGTTTGCTATTACTCCATTTGTACTATCAGGATTTATATTTTTAGCCATTGTTGACATCTCCTTTGCATCCGAAAATGATTACCTCGGATGTATAACATTATTTGATCTTAAAAGCTCTATAATTATATAGCTTTTCCTCGATCAACCAATTTAAAGTCCAACAGTCGCAAAAATACCGTACCTCGGTGAACCGTGTTACATAATCGAAAAGATAACAATAACAATATGATTTTTGATATATAGAGAGATATCCCTTGTAAATCTTTATAGATAAGCAAGGGTAGGCTAACATTATCAAATTGTTCGCTATTCTTTATATGCTTAGCGTTTACAGTGTTATTATAATGCACAGTACATCTACCCAGCCCATAATTTTCAACAGGCTTGGGCATAACTATAGGATCAAACGCATGCATAATTTTATCAACCAGGGAAGGTACATATTGACGCGGAGTTTTAGAGGAAGAACCCGTGAAAATGAATAGTTTTCTTGAGGGAGAATCATTGAATGATAGTTTTCTGATTACATCTTCTCTGAAATGAATAAAAGAAACTTTTGAGTGCCCAAAGTCAATACCAAAGCGAATGCGTGGTCTTTCCGTAAAGTAATAGAATGTCATTTTTGTCCCTCCTTTCTGTAAATGATTAGTATGCAACTTGCATAATTTTGTTCTTTATTTACTCTATAATAGCACAAAATTCTGATGAAGTCAAGTTAAAATAGCAATTAAATTATAAAAAATGGTATGTAGTTACCCAAATAGAACAAACATGGTAATTTTGAAAAAATTGGCTTAAAAAAGAAAAAATATACATGCTTTGACAACAGAATAACAGAATGATATAATAAGGAAAACAAGGAGGTGCAAAAATGAGTTATACTGTCTATAAGGAAGCTCCACCGGTTATATTAGAATTTTTACATTATATTGGCAATATCAAAGGCAGATCTGATCTTACAGTAGACGAATATTATAGAGATTTAAGAACTTTTTTTCGTTTTATTATAAAAGACCGTGGATTAGTTAAGCAGGATATTCCCATAGATAAAATAGATATTTCATCTGTTGATATGGAAATGATAAGCTCAGTTACCTTCTCTGAAATCATACTGTTTCTTAATTACTGCAAAGATGAAAGAAACAATGCCTCTGCTACAAGAGCAAGAAAAACTACTACTCTAAAGGATTTCTTTAATTATCTCACAGTCAAAGTTCATAAATTGTCAAATAATCCGACTGAACAGCTTGAAGCACCTAAGATAGGGAAGAAGCTTCCTAAGTACCTTACCCTTGAAGAAAGTCTTAATCTATTACAAGCTGTTGATGGAGAATTTAAGGAGCGAGACTACTGTATACTTGTTTTCTTCCTGAATTGTGGTATGCGACTTTCGGAACTCGTAGGCATAAATCTTTCAGATATTAACAGCGAACATGTCTTGAAGGTTAGAGGTAAGGGAAATAAAGAAAGAACACTGCATCTTAATGAGGCTTGTGTGAATGCTCTTAATGAGTATCTGAAGGTCAGACCGGTCAATGGGATCGCTGACAAGAATGCTCTGTTTATCAGTCGGAAGAACTGTAGGATAACTAACAAGGGTGTCTATCATATGGTTAACCATTATCTGGCAAAAATTGGACTTGGAAATCAGGGATATTCACCTCATAAGCTGAGGCATACGGCTGCGACTCTTATGTATCAAAAAGGTGGGGTAGACATCAGGACGCTTCAGGCTATCCTCGGTCACTCGAATTTGGGTACTACCCAGATCTACACCCATATCGCTGATGAACAGGTTGAAAGAGGACTTAATGCGAATCCGTTGGCTAAGGTTTAATGAAAATAAGTTGTAGTAGAATATATGAAAGGAAAGCCGCTTATAGTAGAGTGGCTTTCTTTATTTATCCTTATATAATTACGCTTATGAGAAGTTTCCTGACGGCACGGTCAAATGTATCCAGGATGAGATACCTTTTGAGCTGCCGGAGGGGTGGGAGT
>JBGVAQ010000351.1:0-4486 GCA_045224775.1 Acutalibacteraceae bacterium
ATAATTTTGATGATACTCGTTATCATAGTGCAGAGCATATATCTGCATCGTGTTTTTCTACGCCCTGTTACAAAGATAACCGAGGAAGCAATCCGCTTTTCACACGAAAACAATCTGCCTGAGAAAAAACTGTCGGAAACAGTCAGAAACAACGATGAGATCGGAGTTCTCGCCGGCTCTATTGAACGTATGGAGCAACGTATTGTAAAATACGTTGATGATCTGACAAAGGTAACTGCCGAAAATGAGCGTATTGCCACAGAGCTTAATCTTGCTAAAAAAATTCAGGCAAGTATGCTGCCGAATATTTTTCCTCCCTTTCCTGACAGAACTGAATTTGATATTTATGCTTCAATGGATCCCGCAAAGGAGGTCGGCGGAGATTTCTATGATTTTTTCCTTGTGGATGACGATCACCTCTGTCTTGTAATTGCTGATGTTTCCGGCAAGGGCATTCCTGCCGCATTGTTTATGATGGTTTCAAAGATTATACTCGCAAATTATGCAAAAATGGGAAAGACTCCGTCTGAGATACTGACGGCTGCCAATGCTGCAATATGTTCAACCAACCGTGAGGATATGTTCGTTACCGTATGGCTTGGAATACTTGAAATATCAACAGGCAGTCTGACAGCCGCTAATGCGGGACATGAATATCCCGTTCTTATGAAACCTGACGGGATATTTGAATTATACAAGGACAAGCACGAATTTGTTATCGGCGGAATGGCAGGATTGAGATACACGGAATATACCATTGATATGAAGCCCGGCTCAAAGTTATTTCTGTATACGGACGGTGTACCCGATGCGACGGATAGCGAAAACCAGCTTTTCGGTACTGAAAGAATGGTGGGGGCCCTTAACGAAAAATCAGACGGTTCGCCGCAGGAGATACTTAAGACTGTCAGAAGCTCTGTTAATGCTTTTGTAAAGAATGCAGAGCAGTTTGATGATCTTACTATGCTTTGTCTTGAGTATAAAGGTAAGGGTAAATAATGAATTATGCTTGAATTAGAGACTGTTGATACTAAAGGCAATAATGTTATATAAAACCAATAATTAAATTTTGATGCAGATAATGACCTGACTCCCGAAAGTTAGACCAAAATCTAATTTTCGGAGGTCATTTTTTATGGCAAAATATGATTTTGAATTCAAGTGTGCTAATACCGAAAAAATATGGATAAAAAATGTAATGAAGGTATCAGACAAATATCTGAAAGAAAATATACATTCCCGTTAAGGTAATAATAAATCAATGGATAAGATATCTGCAATTACACACATTTTTTCTGTATGTAATTGCACTTATAAAATTACGGCTTATGATTTTCCTATTACCTGATATAGAAAATTCCTATATATGTAAAAGATATTTATTTCTTGACAAAACACTTTTGTTATGAGATAATACCAGTATCATAAACCTACTAATCACATAGGTAATATAAAATTATCAGACAGGGAGAAATCTGTATGAATATCAAAGCCCCTCAAAAACGATGTTGATGCTGTATTACATATTGCAATACATCTGAGGAGAGAATATACATGAAAACTTATAAGAAAATAACAGATCTTATCGGCAAAACACCGCTTCTTGAACTGAAAACAGTAAGCCGGAATACCGGAGCAGAAATTTTTGCCAAGCTTGAATATTTCAATCCTGCCGGAAGTGTCAAAGACAGAATTGCCAAGGCAATGATAGATGACGCAGAAGCAAAAGGTATTCTGAAACCGGACTCAGTTATTATTGAGCCGACAAGTGGAAATACAGGAATAGGACTTGCGGCTGTAGCTGCTGCACGAGGCTATCAGGTAATACTTACAATGCCCGAAACAATGAGTATTGAGCGCAGGAATCTTCTGAAAGCTTACGGCGCAAAGGTTGTTCTTACTGAAGGCGTAAAGGGAATGAAGGGTGCTATTGAGAAAGCACAGGAGCTTGCCGCTGAAAACATAAACAGCTTCATTCCAAGCCAGTTTACGAATAGTGCAAACCCGAAAGCACATTATGATACAACAGGTCCGGAAATATGGGAAGATACTGACGGTAAGGTTGATATTTTTGTTGCAGGTGTCGGCACAGGCGGTACGATATCGGGTGTAGGTGAATATCTGAAAAACAGGAATCCTGATATTCAGGTAGTAGCCGTAGAGCCTGCCGGTTCACCGGTTCTTTCCGGAGAAAAACCCGGACCGCATAAAATACAGGGTATCGGAGCAGGTTTTGTTCCCGAAACACTGAATAATGATGTTTATGACGAGGTTATAAAGGTAACAAATGAAGACGCTTTTGAAACAGGCAGGGAACTTGCCAAAAAGGAAGGTCTGCTTGTTGGTATATCATCCGGTGCAGCCGTATGGGCAGCAAAAGAGCTTGCAAAGCGTCCTGAGAATAAAGGAAAAATAATTGTAGCAATATTGCCCGATACGGGAGAGAGATATCTGTCAACGGCAATGTTTTCAGTATAAAATTATAAAAAGAGGTAATTGAAATGAAGATCCGCAGTAATGTACAGCTTAATACTGTATCAGCCGAAAACAGAAGTTTTGTTTCCGGTAAATTTACTGCGCTTGTTTGCTGCTGTATGTGTTGTACCGACACAGGCGGCTTACAGAGGTGTTTTATTTAAAAGTAAAACGGGTTTTCTGCCATAGCCGTCTGTCTGCATTTGGTGCAGTACAGGCGGTCTTTTTATGCCGGAAAGGAGATAAATATGATAGCAGCACAGGAAAGTATTACCGCTAAGCTTTGTTCCTTTGCCCGGGCATATCATTCAAATATCGGGCGAAAGAAAATATTTGACGATTACCTTGCTTATGATCTTATGGGCAAGCAGGAATTTGAAGAGATCGGTCAGCTTATACAGAATGACTTTGAGCTTGGCAATACAGACGAAAATACAGGCTTTGAAAAGGAACGTATATACAGGAAACTGAACCGATATATTGCACCTATTCCGCTTTCACGCATTGCATTTTCAGAGGAAAAGCTTCTTGAATTTGCAGCAAAATATCCGAAATGTCAGTATGTGATATGCGGTGCAGGAATGGATACATTTGCTTTCAGAAACGAAAATACGGATATCAGGATATTTGAACTGGATCACCCCGATACAGGAAGATATAAGCGTGAAAGAATAAGGGAGCTTGAATGGAATATCCCGAAAAATCTTACATTTGTTCCTATAGATTTTTCAAAGGAAGATATGGTGGAGAAATTGCTGACAGCAGGCTTTGATCCGATGCAGCCGTCATTTTTCGCGATTTTAGGAGTTTCCTATTATCTGACACTGCCTGTTTTTGAACAGACTATAAAAAATATCAGTAAATTGTGCGGTGCAGAGGGAAAGATCGTATTTGATTATCCCGATGAAACCACTCTTAAAGATGAACACTCCGAAAGAGTACATACACTTGCTGATATTACGGAAAAGCTCGGAGAAAAGATGCTTCACGGCTATTCATATTCTGAGATAAATACAGTACTCGACCGTTACGGCTTTGAAATAGAGGATCACGAAACACCTCAGATGATACAGAAGCATTATTTCGAGGGCAGGGACGACGGTATTCTTGCATTTGAAAACATACATTTTATGTTGGCTTACAAAGAAACTAAAGGAGAATAAGGAAAATGAATGAATATATTTTTACATCAGAATCTGTTACAAAGGGACATCCGGATAAAGTCTGCGATATGATCTCTGACGCAATACTTGATGCTTTTCTGAAAGAGGATAAAAATTCCCGTGTTGCCATTGAAACGGTAGTAAAGAACAATACAGTTGTTCTTGCCGGAGAAATTTCTTCCTCAGCGGCTGTGGATATTGAAAAAACAGTAAGGAACACCATAAACAGTATCGGATATGACCGTCCCGAACTTGGCTTTGACGGACATTCGGCAAAAATAATACAGCTTATAGATAAGCAGTCACCAGATATTGCACAGGGCGTTGATGATGCGCTTGAAAACAGAGGTAAAAGCGATTCGGATATCGGTGCAGGAGATCAGGGGATGATGTTCGGTTATGCGGTAAATGAAACAGAGGAGCTTATGCCGGTTTCAATATCCCTTGCACACAAGCTTTCAAGAAAGCTGACTGAGGTAAGGGAAAACGGCACTCTTCCATATCTCAGACCAGACGGAAAAACACAGGTTTCTGTCAGATATGAAAACGGTAAGCCTGTCGGCATAGATACAATTCTCATATCAACACAGCATGATCCGGATATCACACAGGAGCAGATAAAAAAAGACCTGATAAAGCATGTTATCCTGCCGACACTTCCAGAAAAATGGAGAGATGACGATTACAAAATACTTATCAATCCCACAGGAAGATTTGTTATCGGAGGTCCTGTGGGTGACAGCGGACTTACCGGCAGAAAAATAATTGTTGATACATACGGCGGTGCTGCCGCTCACGGAGGCGGAGCATTTTCCGGAAAGGATCCTACAAAGGTTGACAGAAGTGCA
>JBGVAQ010000352.1:0-4592 GCA_045224775.1 Acutalibacteraceae bacterium
TTTCACAATGCTTTATTAAATTTGCTCATTTATAGATATTTATTTATTACGGATTATCCCAGTTCGGCATACCGACACAGACATTGCTCGCTTCTGCAGGTCTGTTGTCGCTACTGCTCACATTTGGTGCAAAAGATCTTGTCAGCGATATCATAGCAGGATTCTTTATTATATTCGAGGGTACGATAAATGTCGGAGACTGGATATCCATCGGAAGCTGGAGCGGTGTTGTTTTAGAGATAGGATTACGCACAACAAAAATCAGATACTATGCCGACACAAAAATCGTGAACAACTCCCAGATACGTGAAGTAGTCAATTCAGACGGCGAGGTAGCGAAAATGACAGTCAAATTCCTCATACCTTACCATATAAAGCTTGAGGATTTTGAAAAGATACTGAAAAAGGAACTGCCTGAAATGGCAAAAATGTGCCGTGGTTTGTTAAACCGCCTAAATACCAATGTGTTCAGTCTTTTGAGGCGAACGGTCTTATGCTCAGGATAGTCCTTTACACAATACCGTGGAGACGAACTAAGGCTTACAGAGTATTTCTGAGAGAATTGAAGCTGATGTTTGAACGTTATAACATAGAAATTCCTTATAACACTATCGTAGCATACAATGCCAGATATGCCTCCCCTGTCATGATAGCAGATAATGCAGATGATGAGCCTGAGAACAGTGCGGAGGAATCTCCCTCAGAGGTTTCCGCCTTAGAGCCTCCCAAAAAGGAGTAACAGGAGAATTTAAAAATATTTTCAAAAACGCTGAACTACACTCTATGCAGTTCAGCGTTTATTTGTGCAATTTTCAGAGCTTTATGTGTGCTCCGGTATGTTATGTGCTGCTTTTTTCAGCGTTTTGTTTTGATCCTGTCTTGTTCCATCTTCTGTATATTCCGGCAAGAATAGCTCCCGAGATGTTGTGCCAGACGGAAAATATAGCGCCGGGAACCGTTGCCATGGCGAGCTGTGAAAAGCTGCTTGAAGCCAGACTTGTTGCCAAGCCGGAATTCTGCATACCTATTTCAATGGACAATGCTTTGACTTTTGAGGGCTTAAGACGCAGAAGCTTGCCAAGACCAAAGCCGCAAAGATAGCCAAGCAGATTATGCAGGATGACAACGACCAATACCAAAGCACCGCAGGTATAGATCTTCTCTGCATTGTGTGAGACGACAGTCGCAACAATCATACATATCGCTATGGTAGAAACCATCGGCAGCACCTTGACGGCTTTTTCCGTGTATTTCCCCAAAAAGCGATTGATGACAAAGCCGACAACGATCGGAAGCAGTATCACCTGTATGATGCTTAGAAACATTGACCAGACATTCACATTAACTGTAGTCTGAAGGAAAAGGTATGTAAGAGCAGGCGTCAGCAGCGGGGCAAGCAGGGTATTGACAGAGGTCATTCCAATGGAAAGGGGGACATCACCTTTGGAAAGATAAGTTATGACGTTGCTGGATGTTCCTCCGGGACAGGTTCCCACTAACACAACGCCGGCTGTCAGTGCGGTGTCAAGTTGAAAAAGCCTGCTGAGACCAAATGCAAGCAAAGGCATGATAACGAACTGTGCGGCACATCCGAGAAGAATATCCTTCGGACGCTTGAATACCAGCGCAAAATCCGACGGCTTCATGGTCAGCCCCATTCCGAACATAACAATCATCAAAAGATAATTTACCCATGATGTATCGATCCAAAGGCTTGACGATGGAACAAACAGAGCAAGTGCTGCCACCGCCAACACAATGAAGGCCATGTATTTTCCGAAGCCTTCACTTATTTTTTCAAGTATTTTCATATTTTGTTCTCCAATCTAACAAAAGTATTCTGCTTCAAAGCCGGTCAATGAACACCGTCATTTTATGCCCGATTTTTTGAATTGTTTTTTATCAGTTTCATATCTTCATTATAATACCCTTGTTCCATTTTGTAAACATTTATGTTAACACGCTATAGGTTTCTGCGATGTTTGAATTGTGCTTAACCATAATCATCGTAAAGCCCTGTTCCTTTTGAAGCCTAAAATTGTTACATATCATAAAACATAATTCATATAGAAGATAGCCGACGGAGTTTGATTTTGAAACTCCGTCGGCTTTGTCCTGCTATATTTCTCTGTCTTTGGAATGGCAGTTGTGGGTGCGGCGCTCCTTGCCTTTGAACAGACCTTTTGTTTCGGCAAGCCGTGATTGCAGCTGATAAAATCATTATTATAAAATTTATTTATGAATATACATTCTTGTCATTTCAGGTTCGTCATCGCCTTGAACCATACAGAGAAACTCCCAACCATATCTTTCATAAAAACCTGTATGGTCAGTCACCAAATAGACTGGGGTGATTCCTTTTGATCTCATATCTTCAACCGCCATATCTAACAGATGTCCGGCAATACCTTTGCAGCGATATCTCTCATCCGTATATACTGCACATACATTAGGATATAAATCTTTTCTGTCATGAAAGTCGTTTTCTATAACTCCCAGACCACTAACAATTGTGCTGCCATCTAAGCAAAGATACCACCCGTATTCTGTATCCTTGTTTAAGTAGTTTTCCATACATTCAAGATAAGCTTCTTTAGGTACACCCCACTTACTGTTAAACCATTCTGCCGCGCTGTCTTTTAATTCCGGAATATCACGTAAAGTAAAATATTTTAATTCTTCCATTATTAGACCTCCATAAATCTCAATTTATTATCAAAGAGTACATTTATACATTTCTGCCCAGCTGTACTGGTTCATGAATCCTCCGTTGTAGATATCCTGATCGTGCTTTTTGCTGCGGTTTGCCAGATACTCGTAATAATCACATTCTAACATATTGGTATTAACTGAATATGAATTCCTGCTGTGAATAATAAGGTCCTCTATACCCAGACGGGACAGATCTTTCCTCAGTGTGTATATAATTTTTTTCAGGTATTCATTGTTCTTCTTTTCAGAATCCTCATCCTCGAAAAGATATGCGCAGATCTCGCCTCTGCTTGCTGCCGAACCGTTAAGACAAATCAGATAGGCAAGAAATTCCTTTTCCTTCTGACGAGAAAAACTGATAGGCTTGTTGTTAAAGAATAATTCAAAATTGCCGAAGCATTGGGCACGGACGGGCTTAGATAAATGTGTGCGGGTATCATCTAAAGGCTTTCTCAGATTATCAAGAGCCTCTTTTATATCTTTATCTCTGAAAGGCTTGAGTATATATCCGCTGACATATAGCCTGAGTGCTTCAAGGGCGTAATCCGCATAGGCAGTCACGATAATGATATTGATATCTGGCTTGATTATCTTTATTGCTCTTGCAAGGTCAAGACCTGTTTTTCCGAGCATCCGTATATCCAGAAAGGCAATATCAATATTATTGTTCTTCATTTCATCAAGTGCGGTATCGAAGTTTCTTGCCATATAATAGCTGTTGCCGGGACTGAGCCGCTCAATTGTATTTTTCAATTCTTCTCTGATGAATTTTTCATCATCTGCAATAAGTATTTCCATTGTTATTCTCCGTTAATATTCTGATGGTATAGTTATCATTACCTTTGTTCCTGCTCCGGGTGAACTTTCTACAGTCAGCGTTCCCTGGCACATTACTTCTATTCTTTGGGCTGTATTTTTAATGCCAACGTTTTTTTCGTTCTTTTTGTCCAGAAGCGAGGTATCAAAGCCGCAGCCGTCATCCTCTATGGTTATGATATGCTGTTTTTTCATTCTCTTTGTAGAAATAATTACCTTTCCTTTACCTGAATTGCCGTCCCTTATACCGTGCAGAACGGCATTTTCCACCATAGTCTGAATGGAATAGGGCGGTACATCAAAGTCAGTATCGCTGATATTGTACTCGGCACTCAGCTCATCCTCAAATCTCTTTTTCTGTATGCGGATATAATTTTTTACGATATCCAGCTCTCTTTCAAAGGATATACACTCAGTTTCAAGCATAAGGTCGGTAGTGCTTCTGAGATAATCGGAAAAATCGTTTATCGTTTCGGCGGCCTCTTCCGGAGAATTAAGACACTGGTAACGAATGAGAGACAAAGTATTGAAGATAAAATGCGGCTGCATCTGACGATTGACAAGACGGAGTCTTTCTTCGCTCAGCTTTTTCTGCTGCTCCACAAGGTACTGAGCATAATATGATTCGTAAGAAACGAACAGTATTATCGTCGAAACCACAACGGCAATATTAGTACATGGAAATCTGTAAACAAATTCCGAAATAACTATGGCTATCATCGGCAGCGTAAGATAGGATACCATAGCCACCCTTTCCATAGGGAGAAGATACCTGATATACACAATAGCAACACTCAGCGATACAGCCGCTTCCATAAATATGACAAGGTCCGGCAGCCAGAAATAATCACGCAGTCTGATATAGTTATTATTGTTATCGAAGGTATAGATATACGGATTGTACAGAGTGATAATAAGAAGAACTGTTCCTACAAGGAATAAAATCCATTCAATTTATTTCCATTTCAAATCAATACCGTCTGTTCTTTTATATATCAGATGTGAGATGTACTCTGCCGAAACCGCCATATTTAACATCCCGAGAAAAAATGCACCAAAATTTG
>JBGVAQ010000353.1:0-2991 GCA_045224775.1 Acutalibacteraceae bacterium
ACTCCTTCCGTTGTTGCATTTGCAAAGAACGGTGAAAGACTTGTAGGTCAGGTTGCTAAGCGTCAGGCTGTTTCAAACCCTGATCACACTATCGCTTCTATAAAAAGACAGATGGGTACATCACACAAAGTAACTATAAACTCAAAGGAATATACTCCTCAGGAAATATCAGCAATGATACTCACAAAGCTCAAGAAGGATGCAGAAGCTTATCTCGGCGAGACTGTTACACAAGCCGTTATCACAGTTCCTGCTTACTTCACAGACTCACAGCGTCAGGCTACAAAGGACGCAGGTAAGATCGCAGGTCTTGATGTAAAACGTATCATCAACGAGCCTACAGCTGCTGCTCTTTCATACGGCGTTGATAAGGAAAATGATCAGAAAGTAATGGTATACGACCTCGGCGGCGGTACATTCGATGTATCTATCATCGAGATGGGTGACGGCGTTCAGGAAGTACTTGCAACAGCAGGTAACAACCGTCTCGGCGGTGATGACTTCGACCAGAAGATCATTGACTGGCTCATCCAGAGCTTCAAGAGCGATACAGGTATCGACCTCACAGGCGACAAGACAGCTATGCAGCGTCTTAAAGATGAGGCTGAAAAGGCAAAGATCGAGCTTTCAGGTATAACAACAGCTCAGATAAACATCCCCTTCATCACAGCGGATGCTACAGGTCCTAAGCACCTTGATTATACACTTACAAGAGCTAAGTTCAATGAGCTTACAGCTGACCTCGTAGAAAAGACAATGGGCCCTGTTCGTCAGGCACTCTCCGATTCAGGTCTTAAGATCGGTGAGATCGACAAGGTACTCATGGTTGGCGGTTCTTCAAGAATACCCGCAGTTCAGGAAGCTGTAAAGAGCCTTATCGGCAAGGATCCTTTCAAGGGCATCAATCCTGATGAATGTGTTGCTATCGGCGCAGCTATACAGGCAGGCGTTCTCGGCGGCGATGTTCAGGGACTTCTCCTTCTTGACGTCACTCCCCTTTCACTCGGTGTTGAAACACAGGGCGGAGTTATGACAAAGATAATCGAAAGAAATACAACTATCCCGACAAAGAAGAGCCAGATCTTCTCAACTGCTATGGACAACCAGACACAGGTTGAAGTAAACGTTCTTCAGGGTGAGCGTGAATTCGCAAGAGATAACAAGCAGCTCGGTCTGTTCAAACTTGACGGTATCGCACCTGCAATGAGAGGTATTCCGCAGATCGAAGTAACATTCGATATAGATGCCAACGGTATCGTTAATGTTTCCGCTAAGGATCTCGGTACAGGCAGAGAGCAACATATCACCATCACTTCAAACACAAACATGAGCAAGGATGATATAGATAAGGCTATCCATGATGCAGAGCAGTATGCAGCAGAGGACAAGAAGCGCAGAGAAGAAGTTGACAAGAGAAACGATGCTGAAAACCTCGTTTACGCTGTTGAAAAGCTTATCAACGAAAACGGCGACCATATCTCTGAAGAGGACAAGGAAAACCTCAAAGCCAAAGTCGCAGCCGTTAAGTCTGCTCTCGCTCAGAGCAATATGGAAACTATCCAGAATGCTAAAGATGAGCTTCAGAAGGACATGTATAAAGTATCAGAAAAGCTCTATCAGGATGCAGCAGCTCAGGGTGCAGCTCAGCAGCAGGCTCCTGAAAGTGACAACGGTGTTTACAATGCCGACTATACAGATGTTGACGATAACAACTGATATAATTTGATATTTTGATAACATTTATAAGCAGGAGAATGTCGTGACGACTTTCCCCTGCTTATTATTCCAAAATGCTATTGAAAAAACTAAACAAATGTATTATTATATATTGTATATCGAACAGATTGCAATTCCTAATTGATTTTGGGGTGATTTTACTTGGCAGACAAGAGGGATTATTATGAAGTGATCGGCGTTGAAAAAGGTGCCTCGGAGGAAGAAATCAAAAAAGCCTTTCGTAAACAGGCAAAAAAATATCATCCCGATCTTAACCCCGGCAATAAAGAGGCTGAGGCAAAATTTAAAGAGGTAAACGAAGCTTACGAAGTACTTTCCGATAAGGATAAACGTGCAAGATATGACCGTTTCGGTTTCGCAGGTGTGGATCCGAGCTATGGTGCAGGTACCACTGCCTATGGCGGAGGAAATCCTTTCGGTCAGGATATAGACCTTGGTGATATCTTCAACAGCTTTTTCGGCGGCTTTGGCGGAGGAAGATCTCCGAGAAACCAGAATGCTCCAAGACGTGGTTCTGACGTTGAGGCTACTGTTACTATTACATTTGAGGAAGCTGCTAAGGGCTGTAAAAAAGAAGTAACATATCAGAATGTTGACAGCTGTAAAGAATGCAGCGGTACAGGTGCATCAAAGGGTACTCAGATGAAAACCTGTCCCAACTGTAACGGCAGCGGTCAGGTAACTGTGCAGAAGCGTACTCCTTTCGGTGTAGTACAGACTACTCAGGCATGTGACAAGTGTCGTGGTAAAGGTAAGATAATCGAAAAGCCTTGTCCGAAATGTTCAGGTCAGGGACGTATACGCTCATCAAAGACCGTTACCGTAACTATACCGGCAGGCATTAGTCAGGATCAGATACTCAACATAGGCGGTCACGGCAACAGCGGATATAACAACGGTCCGGCAGGAGATCTTCATGTTTATATAAATGTCAAAAAACATGAAATATTTGAACGCAAGGGCGATGATGTATGGTGCGAAATACCTCTTACCTTCTCACAGGCTGCTCTCGGACATGAGGTCATTGTTCCTACTCTTGACGGTAAAGTCAGCTACAAGGTACATCCCGGAACTCAGCCCGGCGATATTTTCAAGCTCCGTGATAAAGGCATACAGCACCTTAACTCAAGAGGCAGAGGCGACCAGTATGTACGTGTTACTATCGAAGTACCTAAAAATCTGACTGAGGAACAGAAAAAAGCTCTCAATCACTTTGATGAACTTTGCAGTCAGTCAAACTACTCTAAGCGTTCA
>JBGVAQ010000354.1:0-3441 GCA_045224775.1 Acutalibacteraceae bacterium
GACCGCTTCCTTGAACTCATTGCAGGAGATTGTTGCACCACTGATGACATCCACGCCGTCAATACTTCCGGACTTTACCAGAAGCACCGCATATTTATCCGCCGACTGCACTGCCTTCTGTGCTTTCAGGCGGTTTTCCTTTGAAAGATCGACACCGTAGCTTTCGTCCTTCAGGGTGCCGTCCAATTCATACATTTTGAAGGTGCATGCGGTTATGCGGTTGTCTTTGATCTCAATTTCAACTGTGCCGTAGCCTGCGCCGTTGCCGCTTTCGTCCTCCTTGAAGTCGGAGCTCCTGCCCGTGTATGTTCCGTCGGTATAAGAAACAGACTTTTGTTCACCGCTGCATGAGGCAAATGTCACACTCAAAGCGGCAGCGCAAACAGCGGCTAACAGTAACTTGATTATTTTTTTCATAGCAGACACCTATCCTTTGAATCCTTCGTTTTTGCAGTCAGAGGTTATTTTTCCGTGATCGAGACGAACGATGCGCTGTGCTTCTTCGCCGACCTCCGGATCATGGGTAACAACAATAAGACTTGTACCCTCCTTGTGAAGCTGACGGAAGATGCCTAAAACAATATTTTCATTGGCTTCGTCCAGATTTCCGGTAGGTTCGTCCGCCAATATCAGCTCGGGAGAGTTGATAAGTGCTCTTGCAATACAAACACGCTGCTGTTCACCGCCGGAGAGCTGGCTCGGCAGATGCTTTGCCCTGTCCTTAAGACCGACTCTTTCAAGGGCTGCAAGAGCCTCCTTTTCATCCGGCATACTGTGGTAATACTGTGCCACCATGACATTTTCCACAGCGTTGAGATAGTTGATAAGGTGAAACTGCTGGAACACCAGACCGATCTTGTCCCGATGCAGTTCGGTGAGCCTGCGTCGGCTTTCCTTTGAAATGTCCTTGCCGTCAAAGATCACCTCACCCGTGCTGGGTTTGTCCAGACAGCCGATGATATTCATCATGGTGCTTTTGCCGGAACCGGAAGGTCCCATAATGGCAATCCATTCGCCTTTTTCAATGTTAAGACTGACGTTGTCCAATGCGTGCAGATCACCGTATATCTTAGATATGTTTTTCAATTCGAGTAAACTCATATTATTCCTCCTTTACTCACCTTTGAGAACCAGTGCCGGATCAACTTCTACAGCGCTCCTGATCGGTATCAGGCAAGCCGCACCCGTAACAATGACCGATGCGGCAATCGTAACAGGTATCAGCAGAGGCTGGAACATAATCGAGCTGCTGAATACATTAACACTAACAATCTCCGCAAACAGATAGCCCAGCACAGACCCAAAAATACCACCGATACCTCCCAGCACCAGACCTTCACTCATAAACTGTCCCACAATGCTGCCGTTATTGGCACCCAGTGCCTTGCGCAGTCCTATCTCACGCCGTCTTTCGGCGATCACTGCGGTCATGGTGGTAGCAACACATATCATTGTCAGTATCAGCACTACAGCAGTTACGATGAAAACAAGCGACTGTAGCTTTGTCAGCACCGAGCTTTCCGAAGCCGTGACACGCTTGACAAGCTTTGCGGAAACAGATTCCATGCTGCTATTGATATTACCAATGTATCCTGACAGCTTATCCTGTGTGGCGGCAACGCTTACTTCCACGATATCATACCCCCTGTCCGAAAGAGAAAGATATGCCGTATCGGCAAGAGAAACATACATATATTCCTCCTCGGAACCGCCCGTATCGAGAATACCCGTGACCTTGAGATCCAGTGCGTGGTCGCAGTGTTTTTCTCCCGTTTTTGGATCGGTATAGATCTCATAATCGGGAATCCGTGAGGTGTCGGTACTGTCCGTCACCTCAAAGGAATTGACGGCTGAAATGCTGTCACCGGTTTTTATGCCGAGCTTATCGGCTACCTTTGCTCCCACAAGCGTCTGACCGTCCTGTTTTGGCAGTTCGCCGCTGATGTGCCAATAGGGACTTGTTTTCAGCACCGAATCAAAATCAATTCCCGCCAGTGTCACCGGCATATTGTGTATCGAAGTGTTTTCATACCGGTAAGGTGTGCATCCCTCAAGCTCCGCATCCGGAAATTTGCCAAGTGCCGTCTGAAGTTCCTGCTCCTGAATAAAACCGTCACCCGAAGGCATCATTATAATGTTGGCACCGTAGCTTCTGAATTGAGAGCTCATTTGTCGGGGAACGTCATAATAGATCATACCAAGTCCTGAAAGTATCGTTGCTCCTACCATGATAGCAAGCAGAGCTACGATCATACGGGAACGCCGCCTTACCAGTGAAGCGGATATCATGCGGATAAACATCCGTCTTTTCTTATTCATGCAATGACCTCCTTGTCAATGACCGCCGTGCAGGACTTCCGATGGCCGTAAACGCAGTACCAGACGGATAGCGGGAATACTGCCCACAAGCGTCACAAGCACGATCAGAACCGCTACAATAAAAGCGACCATACCGTTCATCTCTATGGAGGAATTAAACACGGTCTGTCCGATGATCTGCGCAAAGGCATAGCCCATAAAATAGCCGGCAGCCGCACCCAAAACAGCAGTCAGTATGGTTTCGGTCAGTACCAGTCGGGTGATTTGTCCGTTTTTGGCTCCGACCGCCTTCAGCAGAGCTAATTCCTGTGAGCGCTCCATAACTCCCGAGGTTACAAGATTGGATATACCGAGAGTTGCACCGATAAGACTCATAAGTGTTATAAGCGACATAAGAAGCTCTGTCTTTTCCAGTATCTTGCCCTCTGAATCGGCGATTTGTCTGACAGCCGATGCTGCCGCTTCGGGAACTGCCTCCTGTATCTGAAAGCAAATAGAGCTTACATATGCCGTGCAGTACCATAAATCGTATTCGTCGCCCGTCAGCAGAGACGGATTTTTAGCAGCCTTCACCGCAAGCTCATCATCGGGTGAAGTAATGGCGCTGACCTCGATTTTTTTGATAAGACCGCTTGTACCTGTCAGCTCCTGTACGGTAGTCACTGTTGTGAAAATGCACTTATCTTCATCGTCTCCCGATTCAAAAATACCGACAATCTCAAAGTTTTTCGTTTCATGTCCGACATTTACACGGATTGTATCTCCTGCGGAGAGCTTCTTTTCATTGGCAAGTGTTTCGCCGACCATACAATAGTCGGTTCCATTAAGTTCCTGTTCATCAAGCCATTTTCCGCTTTTTATATCCCACCAGTTCCTCAGATTGACAAGTCCGGTATCACGCTGATAGGTCGTACCCTTCTTGATAAACTCCAGATGATGATTGAACCAGCTTCCGATCAGTCTTACCTCGCTGCCGTCAAGTGTGACTGTTGTATCCGTTTCGGGCGCAAAATCCACGATATTGTTTGCCCAGAAGATCGTCAGCAATTCATTGACACTTTCTTCTTTAAGATAGTCATACCGCACATCCTCATCCAGCTCATACAGCTTGCTGATAACAGA
>JBGVAQ010000355.1:0-3006 GCA_045224775.1 Acutalibacteraceae bacterium
AAATATCCTCGGCGGATGATGCTATACACGGAAATGCAGGCATAACGATAAATTCAGGAACACTTGAGCTTTCGTCAAGTGATGACGGAATAACTGCATCGGGTGATCTTACCATAAACGGCGGTACAGTCAATGTAACAAAGTCATATGAAGGACTTGAAGGTGCAAATATAACCATAAATGACGGTACTGTTTCGATAAAATCAAGTGATGACGGAATAAATACGTCCGGCGGTTCTGACAGTACACAGTCCAATGATGATAAATGGAACACCTCCGATAATTCAAAACTTACAATAAACGGCGGCAAGGTATATGTAAATGCGGACGGTGACGGACTTGACAGCAACGGTTCTATTTATATAACGGGCGGAACGGTCATAGTTGAAGGTCCGACATCGAACAATAACGGTGCTATAGACAAGGGTGACGGTTCAGGAGCAACGGCAAGTATAACAGGCGGTACAGTGCTTGCAATTGGTTCTTCGGGAATGGCAGTAAACTTTGATTCCGGAACACAATGCTCTGCACTTGTTAATCTTTCGGGAACAAGCGGTACAGAAATATCTGTTGATGACGGAAGTGGATTTACATATACTGCCACAAAGGACTTCCAGTGTGTAGTATATTCTTCACCGTCACTTTCACAGGGCAATAGTTACACTATAAAAGCAGGTGACAGTACTGCAACAATGGACTTCACATCATCTCTTTATTATTCCAATGTTTCAACAATGGGCGGCGGAATGGGCGGTCCCGAAGGCATGATGAACAGATAAGCTTAAAAGATAAATTAATATAAAAGGGTGCATTAAAAGCACAGGTCCGAACCATGCGGCAATAGGTTCGGACCGTTTTTTTGTACTGTATGATATTATAAAAGCTTGACTGTTTTTCCTTTTGATGATATTATATTTTCGTTGTTCAGCTTTTTAAGCTCACGCATCATAGCACTTCTGTCAGCACATATATAATCCGCAAGATCGGAAAGCGGTATTGGCAGTTTAAGCTCTTTGTTTTCGGATATTTCGTAAAGATATCCGAAATAAGTGAGAAGTTTATCACGTATAGTCCTCTGAGATAATATGTCAATATGTATCTGATTTCTGCACGAACATGCAATTATGACATTATCTATAAACTTACGGTGACTTTTGCAGTTTTCTTTGTAGCTTTCCACGATTTTAGAGTAATCAAAGAACAAAACGCTGCAATGCTTTTTTGCTATTACATTGTATAAATTTACATTTGTATTCGGAGAAAGTCTGCTGCCGAAAATACTTCCGGGTTCATAGTAGTCGATAATATTTTCCTCACCCGAATTATTTATGCTTACGAGGTAGGCAAGACCTTCAATTATAATACCGGTTTCATAGCTTTCAGGTGAAAACGAGAGTATGGTTTCGGATTTTTTGAATGTTCTTTCATCTGCATCAAGAGCTTTGTAAAGCCCTACCTTTTCGGATGTGTTCATACCGTTAAAAACTGAATATTTATTCATAATTCATGCCTCTACATAATGTGCTGTATTTTTGTGCAAAACGCTATATATTGTATTATACACTAAAATAGTTGCAAATGCAACAGGCATATGGAAAATAATGATATATAATTAGTATCGAACTTTTAAAGAATGGAGATGCCACGATGAGAATAATAAAAAGAAATTCTTCAGAGGAGACATTTAACGGAGAGAAAATAGTCAATGCCGTAACAAAAGCGAATAACGCTTCCGACAGACGTTATCTTACACCTGAACAGATACAGGATATAGCAGAATATGTTGAATATAAATGCTCAAAGATGGGCAGAGCCGTATCGGTAGAAGAAATACAGGATATGGTCGAAGATCAGATAATGTCGAAGGGTGCTTTTGAACTTGCAAGGAATTATGTAAAATATCGATATAACCGCTCACTTATACGCCGCTCGAATACAACTGATAATAAGATACTCAGTCTTATCGAGTGCAACAACGAGGAAGTAAAGCAGGAAAATTCCAATAAGAATCCGACTGTAAACAGCGTACAGAGAGACTATATGGCAGGAGAGGTAAGCAAGGATCTTACAAAGAGGATACTTCTTTCAAACGATATAGTAGAGGCTCATGAAAAGGGAATAATTCACTTCCACGACAGCGACTATTTTGCACAGCATATGCATAACTGTGACCTTGTAAATCTTGACGATATGCTTCAGAACGGTACTGTAATAAGCGAAACACTTATAGAAAAGCCGCACAGCTTCTCAACAGCATGTAATATTGCAACACAGATAATCGCACAGGTAGCCAGCAATCAGTATGGAGGTCAGAGTATAAGCCTTGCACATCTTGCACCGTTTGTCCAGATATCAAGAGAAAAGATAAGACGTGAGTTTCTTGCAGAACTTGAAGAAATGGGCGTTAATATTCCGGAGGAAACTATAAGCAATATAGTTGAAGAAAGACTTCGCAAGGAGATAACAAAGGGAGTACAGACAATACAGTATCAGGTAGTAACACTTCTTACAACAAACGGACAGGCTCCTTTTGTAACAGTATTCATGTATCTGAATGAGGCAAGGAACGAACAGGAGAAAAAAGACCTTGCAATGATAATAGAGGAAACACTCCGTCAACGTCATACAGGTGTAAAGAACGAAGAGGGTGTATGGATAACACCTGCATTCCCGAAACTTATATACGTTTTAGAGCCTGACAACATAACAAAGGACAGCAAATACTGGTATCTTACCGAGCTTGCTGCAAAATGTACGGCAAAGAGAATGGTTCCTGACTATATATCAGAAAAGGTAATGCTCAAAAATAAGGTAGACAAGAACGGTGAGGGACACTGCTATACATGCATGGGATGCAGAAGCTTCCTCACACCGTATATTGATGCAGAGGGCAAGCCTAAATATTACGGGCGTTTCAATCAGGGTGTTGTAACGATAAACCTTGTTGATATAGGACTTTCTGCACATAAGGACATGAACGAATTCTGGAAAATATTTGATGAGAGA
>JBGVAQ010000356.1:0-2723 GCA_045224775.1 Acutalibacteraceae bacterium
TCGTTCGTTTACCCAAAACCCTGATGGGGATATGGATGAAGGGATCGAAGCGCTTCGTGCATGGATGACGGAGCGTCAGACATGGATAAACGAAAACCTTGACAAGTTAGGGATCGTTCGAGTGACCTTAACATTTATGGCTGATGATACGGTTGTGGAGCAAAGAACCGTAAATGCGGGCTTCCCCGTGAGTCAGCAGTATCCCGATGCTCCCAAAAAGGATGGTTTCACCTTTGTGGGCTGGGAACCCGATGTGGAAGTTCCCGTAAACGAAAACGACCTGCCCTACTTCTGGGAGGATGTGACCTTCACTGCAAACTATCTGGACAATTCCCAGTCTGTGAAGGCTGACAATATCTGGTTCGAGAAGGATGAATTCTGGGCGGACATCAATGACTACTATTTCTATCCGATGTATGTTATCACCCCCGATAACGCAGAGATCAAGGATGTTGTCTGGAGTTCCTCTGACAACGACACAGCAGAGTTCAGCGAATACGGAATGTTTCAGCTAAAAAAGACCGGCGATGCGGTACTGACCGCCACCGTCAATAATGAATTTTCAAAATCTCTCACCATTCATATTTATGATGGCAATGTGACCCCTGCACAGGATGCAGAGTCCATCACTCTTGAAAAGGATACGATACGCATGAAGGTCGGAGACTATGCACAGATCGCTTACAGCATTTCTCCGCAGCCGTGCTCTGAATCGCCCATGTTTGAATATGATGAGGACGCCGGAATCATTCAGTTGATTGACGGTATAGTTTTCAAGGCGCTCAAGCCCGGTACGGAAACGGTAACGGTCTTTGCCAATGAAGAGGCACAGACCGTATGCACCATTATCGTGACCGATGAAGACGAGCCTACAGAGGAATCCTCTGAGCCGTCGGAGGAGACCTCGGAAGAATCCTCTGAACCGTCGAAGGAGACCTCCGGGGAGCCTTCAAAAGAACCGTCTGATCATCCTTCCGGACAACCGTCCGAAACCTCCGTATTGCCGTCCCTTGACCCCTCCGATGTACCTGTCAGAACCGGCGACAGCAGCATGACTCTGACGGTTGTAATAATGATGATACTTGCGTCCGGCAGTATCCTGCTTTGCTTTCGTATCCGCAGAAGGAACTGACAGTATCATGTACTGATCAGGATAAGAAATAAACCGAAAAGAGGAGAATAAATATGTTTTCATTCAGAGGCTTAGGTGTTAAGATCGGCATAGGTATCGTTGCATTTTTTATTATGGTGGTAGGATGTATCTTTATCTTTACCCAACCGACAAACTACGAAAAGACAAATGCGGTCATCGTTTCGATCGAAGAAGACCCGAACTATATCCCCGACCCGGATACCCCAAACGATAAACAGTACATCGTCAAGGTAAAATATTCGGTTGACGGCAAGGAATATACCACCGATTACGGATTCTACAGCCCCACTTATAAGTTAGGCGATACCGTAGAGATTCAGTACGACCCTAAAGACCCGTCCAAGACTGCCTCTCCCCAGGGACCGATCTTCGGTTATATCGCTATCTCTGTAGGCGGCAGCATTCTGGTACTCCTGATCGTCGGCACGATCCTGACAAAAAAGAAGGTCAAAAAGATCGAGGAGGTTCAGGGCGAGACGGTTTATGCCCCCTCTGAAAAAGGTGATGAGAGAGAGCTTTATTTCCTTACAGATCTCGGAACACCCAAGGCGGGACACCGCATAGAGGACAAAAACCGCAAGGTACTGTATGAAGCAAAGATCAAAAAGTTTGTAATTGCAAAGCCCTTTGAGGTTGAATTCATCGACCATGTTCATAACAAAACCACTCTCCATCTTGTGGGTCAAAAGGAAGAAACCGATCGTAACAGCATCATTTTCGACAATCACTACACCTTTGATTTTGACGGCATACCAATTTGGAAACACTTAAAGCGCAGCGGCGTGACCGTTGAATCCAGACTTGCTTCGGGAAAGGTCCTTACTCCGTCCTATACCGTTTTCAGAGACGGCGAAGAGATCGCCTATATAGAGCAGACAAGTCAGTACGTGCACGAGGACGATGCAGAGAACCACAAGGTTGCTTCCAAGATGCCGATAGAGGGATTCTATCGAATATTTACAAAAGAAAAGAATCTTGATCTGATTTTTGTTACCGTCATGGCGTTTGCCCGCAGCGGAGCAACGGACGCATCGGGCGGCGGACGGAAAATACTGTTCAATTCAGCGGATTAAAGATAAGACAATATAGCATTAAAGACGTATGTCATTGTAAAGCTTTTTCTTTTATTGATACCAAAAGAAAACAAATGATTCCCGACCGTTGATGATTCTGAAAAGGAATGACCGAAATGGCTGACAAAAAAACCGACCGCCGCACAATGAAAACCCGCAAAGGAGTATTTGAAGGTCTTGCAGAACTGCTTACAGAAAAAGAGCTGAGAAGCATTACCGTTCAGGAGCTGTCTGACAAGGCGGATGTTCATCGTGTTACGTTTTACAAGCACTTTATGGATGTCTATGACGCTTATGACCGGCTTGAAAAGCAGATACTGAGTGATCTGATGCTTATTATCACAGAACAGGGAGAGAAACCGAACTACGAGGTCTATCCGGTGGTTTTCAAATACATAACGGACAATCCAAAGTATTTCAGGATGATATTCAGTCCCCACAACACCTCTACGCTCTATCATAAGGTGCTGAAAATGGTCGAGGGGCTCAACCGTGTG
>JBGVAQ010000357.1:0-3321 GCA_045224775.1 Acutalibacteraceae bacterium
AAAATCGTCTCAAATTGGATCTGTTCATAATTTTTTTACTCATTCAAAAACCCTGAACCAAAACTTTAAAACACTTGATATTTTGACAAAACTATACTATAATGATATGGAGAGAAATTTTTCCTATCAATAAAAGGGAGGATAATAATGAGTATAGAATCAAAAATCGAAGCACTGTCAGAAGCACATGCAAAGACAAGCTCTTCAAAGGCATACAAAAGACTCGCTGCTCTTTTCGATGACGGCAGCTTTACCGAGCTTGCTTCACTTGCAAAATCATCAGACAGCTTCACCGAGGCTGTTGCCGCTCACGGATATGCAGACGGCGCAGGCTTTTACGCTTTTGCACAAAACAGCGACATCGCAGGCGGAGCTATGTCAAAGGCTCAGGCAGCAAAAATAAAAAAGGTCTATGACCTTGCACTTAAAACAGGCGAACCTGTCGTTGCAGTCTATGACTCCATAGGCGGCAGACTGGACGAGGGTAACGACCTTCTTGCCGCTTACGGCGATGTTCTGAAATATTCAAATAATCTTTCGGGCGTTGTTCCGCAGATATCTGTAATTCTCGGAAAATGCTTCGGCACACAGGCTCTTATAGCTGCATGTGCAGATATAGTTATAATATCGGAAAATGCCGAATTTTCACTTAATACCGACGGTTCTGACAGCAATGCAGAAAACGCTTACAAAAAGGGCGTTGCACACATTCTTGCAAAGGATGATGAGCAGGCTCTTGAATATGCAAGAAAGCTTATATCAACTCTCCCGTCAAATAACCTTTCGGGTGCATGTGTCGCATATGAAAGCGTTGACGCTCAGGCTCAGACAGATATAAGCATGACCGCTTCGCAGGCTGCTGCTGCCGTTTGTGACGCTGACAGTGCTGTTGAGCTTCAGGCTGCTTACGGTGAGGGTGTAAAGACAACCATCTCAACAATAAACGGAAATACTGTCGGTCTTATTGCTCTTGACAGCAAAACACTTAACGGAAAGGCTTGTTCAAAAGCCGCAAGATTCATACGTTTCTGTGATGCTTTCAGCCTTCCTGTAATATCCTTCGTTGATGCGGAAAAATTTGAATGCATAAAGTGTGCCGCAAAGCTGACATCAGCTTATGCCGAGGCTACTACAGCAAAAATAACCGTCATTACAGGTGATGCTTTCGGCTCTGTATACATAGCCGCTGCCGGCACAGGCGCTGCTGCCGACATAACACTTGCATGGCCGGATGCATATGTTTCCGCACTTTCTCCTGAGGCTGCCGCTGTAATAATGTTAGGCTATGATTTCGGCGGAAAGCTCAAAGGTTCAAAAGATCCCAAAAATGACAAAGCTGCTGTTATCGCTCAGTTCAAGGACGAGAATCTTACAGCCTTCAAAGCTGCCGAAAACGGCTATATAGATGATATAATCAATGCCGAAGAAACAAGAGATAAACTCATAACGGCTATTGACATGCTCTCCAACAAGAGAACATCTACTCTCCCAAAAAAGCATAATAACCTTTATATCTGATATAAATAATAGTAAGCGAAAGGAAGTTCCATTATGAAAAACTTGAAAATAACCGTTAACGGTGTTGTATATGACGTACAGGTAGAAGAAGCTGACGGCTCTTCTGCACCTGCTGCCGCTGCTCCTGCTGCTCCGAAAGCTGCCGCTCCTGCTCCCAAAGCTGCTCCGAAGGCTGCTCCTCAGGGTGAGCCTGTAAATGCTCCGATGCCCGGAACTATACTCAGCGTACCGGTTAAAGCAGGTCAGTCTGTAAAGGCAGGCGATGTACTTGTAGTACTCGAGGCTATGAAGATGGAAAACGAGATAAAAGCAGGACGTGACGCCGTTGTTGCAGCCGTTGCAGTAAACAAGGGTGAGTCTGTAGATACAGGTGCTCTGCTCGTAACTCTTAACTGAGTTTTGTCTTCATATCTTTGAAAGGAGAAGCTGTAAAAATGGCTAAAAAAATACAGATAACCGAAACAGTTCTGCGTGACGCTCATCAGTCGCTAATCGCAACAAGAATGCCGCTTTCGGATATGATACCGATACTCGACAAAATGGATGAGATAGGCTTCTATTCGCTCGAATGCTGGGGCGGCGCTACATTCGATTCATGCATACGCTTTCTGAATGAAGATCCTTGGGAAAGACTCCGCACAATACGCAAACACTGCCCGAAAACAAAGCTTCAGATGCTTTTCAGAGGACAGAATATGCTCGGATACCGTCACTATGCAGATGACGTTCTTGAATATTTCGTTCAGCGTTCCGTTGCGAATGGTATTGACGTTATAAGAATATTCGATGCACTCAACGATATAAAGAACCTCCAGACAGCTATCAATGCGGCAAAGGCTGCAAAGAAGGAAAATCCGAAGGTAGAAGCTCAGGTAGCTATAAGCTATACTACAGGACCTGTTTTCACAACAGATTATTATGTTGATTATGCAAAAAGGATAGAGGACGCAGGTGCAGACTCAATATGTATAAAAGATATGGCTGCACTTCTCACACCTTACTATACCGCCGAGCTTGTAGCAGCTATCAAAAAGGCTGTAAAGCTCCCTGTACAGCTCCACACACACTATACATCAGGACTTGCTTCAATGTGTCTGTTAAAAGCTATAGAATCAGGCGTTGACAGAATAGATACAGCTATGTCACCGCTTGCAAACGGAACATCTCATGCTCCGACAGAATCAATGGTTGCCGCATTACAGGGCACAGAATATGATACAGGTCTTGATCTTATAAAGCTTGCCGAGATAAGAGAGTATTTTATGACGCTGCGTGAAAAGTATATCAAAAGCGGATTGCTTGATCCGAAAATGCTCGCCGCTGATGCAAAAGCTCTTATTTATCAGGTTCCCGGCGGTATGCTTTCAAATCTTCTCAAGCAGCTCAAGGATGCCGGCAAGGAAGACAAGCTAACCGAAGTACTTGAAGAAGTACCCCGTGTACGCAAAGACGCAGGTTATCCGCCTCTTGTTACACCTACTTCACAGATCGTCGGCACACAGGCTGTATTCAACGTACTGTTCGGAAAGTACAAAAATTGCAGCGGTCAGTTCAAGGACCTTGTAGCAGGAAAATACGGCACTACACCTGTACCGATAGATCCGGATTTCCGCAAGAAGATAATCGGTGACGAAAAGCCTGTAACATGCCGTCCGGCAGACCTTTTAGAGCCTGAGCTTGAAAAGCTCCGTGCAGAGATACCCGAATGGATAGAGCAGGATGAGGACGTACTCACATATGCACAGTTCCCGCAGGTAGCACCCAAATTCTTCAAAGCAAGATGTGATGCAAAAGCAGGAATTT
>JBGVAQ010000358.1:0-2234 GCA_045224775.1 Acutalibacteraceae bacterium
AAACTGAAAGAGGAAGAAGCCAGGAAAGAAGCCGAAGCTGCAAAGAAAGAGCCTGTCACCGATGAAGAAAAGTATGACAAGTTCATCAATGAATGTCGCCTGAAGAAGGACGCTCCCGTCAGCTTTGAGGATGAAGATCTGAACAAGGAAATACAGCAGAAGCGAGTTGACGATCTCGGAAATATGCTTGCGGCAATGGAATACAAAGCGTCAGGCAAGCCCTATAACGAGGCCAGAATTATCAGCAGAGGTGCCGAGCTCAAGGATATTTATTCGCTCAATGCTCTGAAACGCTCGAATGAAAAGGTCAACGGCCCCGAAAAGCTGAAAAATGCGCTTACATTCGGTTTCCGTGCAGAGGCACTCAAGAGTCAGTTAGAGCAGGGAATGTACGAGGTCGGCAAGAAAAAATACAAAAATACCAACGAGTCGCAGAGTAAGTATCAGAAGGACATCACAGAGTTGCTCGAAAGAAAGCAGCCCGAACAGTTAAGCGAAAAATCTCAAAAGATCATAAATGCCCTGAACGAGATAAAGAATATCAACACAGACGACAAAAATCTTGCTGCGATGAATGCCTACAAAATGGGCAAGGCCGACAAACACCTTATGGAAACGATCAGAGAGAACCTTTTAGATACGAGAAGGATGGATATGAATGCTTACGACTCAAAGCTCGCACTGGACAGCCTTGCGGTGCTCACCACCTACACAAACTGCAATGCAGCGACGAAAATGCTTCTCGAGAAGGTCAACGCCAGGAACATGAACATGGACGGCAGTAAGTTGAATATAAACACTGCCGATTTCAACAGGAATTACGGCGTAAAGCATTCAAAGGAGCTTGCGCAGACCATGAACCCCCGTCCGAATGCTCCGGTCAATAATGCTGCGAATCCCCAGATTGCGGCACAGGGCAATCAACAAAATGCTGAAAGGAATAATGTGCGGATCCGGCATTGATCGTTACCGGCAGCAGAACGCCGCAAGGTGGCTTTGTGGGCTCTGCGAAAAAACTTTGTAAATTCAAAAACTGTGATAAAAACGTTATTGTGGAGCGGCTTGAAAATTAGTCGCTCCGATTTTTTTCAGTGCAGGGATATTTTTTACGCTTGATTCGGATATGCCTTCATGTAAGGCTTTATCTCAAAACACGAAAAAGGGTAACAGTTCATCTGCCACGGCAATATACACATCGCACTCCGGTTAGTTCGTACAGACGTAGTAATGCTCGCTGCTTACGGGATTCACAGCTCTTAAAAAGAAATTTGCCTACAAAGACATTACTTTGATTTGCGGATCCTATTTTGATGTGCCTTTTGGTGTATCCTTGTTTGATAGTGCAGTATCGGTGGAGAGTTTGCACCATTTCACAAAGACGGAAAAAGTCCCTTTATATACCAACTTACAAAACTCCAATCAAAAAACATTGACATTGGAATATTAAAAACGGCTCTCTTCTCTACTGCTGAAAAAAGAGGTTCGTTAGCGTTGATGAAACAGTATTCGAAATCATTTCTGCCATAAAAAATAGTAAAGTCATGAATCAGCAATTGGAAAACTATAGAAAAGATTTTGAATACATGTATTTGTCAATTTAAAAGTGCATAGTTTGACAACTATGGGTGCCGAATAGGGCGTATAAAGTGCAACAAAAATATGCAAACTTATACTTTTTTATTTTGCCCTGTACAGCAGCAGACGATTTGATCAAAAAATTGATCCTGCTGCAGAAAAAATCGCACCCAAACAGGATTCTTCGGGGTATATATTACAGAACTCCATCTTATAGGACAGTTCGACCTTGTTTACAAAAATATTCGGAAGGAATGTGATACTATGCCAGACAATAAAAACTTTGAAGCGTCCCAGATCAAGATGCACCTCAACAAGAAAATGATAAGCGATATGGAGGATTCTCTTGGTCAGGATGATGTTGATAATGTGTACCGTGAATTTACAGACAGTCTCAAAAAACTCAGAGATAAAACCGAGGATTATTACACGCAGGATAATAACGGTCAATTCCCGGAGCTTTCTAAGGACCAGTTAAAAGAGCTGCGTGATTTCTACGAGACTGCTGCCGAAAAAGCACAGAATGTAATAGCAGCCGAGGCAGATAAAAATGACGAAAAGGCAAAGAACTTCAAGGATATCGCCAATGTGCTGAAGCCGCTTATAGAAGCGGACCAGAAAGCGCTTGGAACGGCTGCCGAGGCAGATATAAAGATGTC
>JBGVAQ010000359.1:0-2017 GCA_045224775.1 Acutalibacteraceae bacterium
CTTCAAATGCCAGATCACGCTCGATCTTGCGGATCGCCATTGTGTCACTGCTGTTCTCAAACAAGCAGGCAATATAAGCAGTGTCGATGTTCATAACTGACATATAGTGGCGAACCTGACACTCGTAATGGAACGGTACACCGCCGTCATCCCATTTGAATTTGCTGTTGGGGTTTGAAGTTTTGCACTCTAAGATACCCACAGTACCGTCCGGCAGGTCGATGAACCTGTCTACATTGGCTACCATAAACGGATACTCCGGATGCTGGAACATCTGCTTGACTTCATAGACACGCAGACCGGTCTGAATTGAAAACTCCTCAGCTACGGTCTGTTCAAGCACCTTGCCCCAACGGAGCGGAAGCGTGTCCTCATCCTTTTCTTTGACAGGCTGAACGCCTCTTTTTTCGTAGTACAGTTCACGCTTTGTCTTGTACGGATTTGCGCCGAGAATCGTGCCTGCATCACTACCGCCGATTCCGGTCGTTCTCCATCTGAGCCATTCTTGTTCGGACATTCCTGCCGTACTGCAAAGCACATTCGGTTTGTAGGTTGCTGTTGTTGTCATTTTTGATGACCTCTCTTTCTGTAAATTTGTATATTAAAAAAGAGCGTCAACAAAAGACTTGTCTTTTCGATAGGTCTTTGTTGACGCTCAATTTTACATAAATAAAAAAGGACTGTAAATTCATTCTTTCTGAACGAACTGACAGTCCTTGTTGTGTGCAGATGCACTTATATTCTCTTTCTGAATTGCAGGAAAACACCTGCTGTCAAAATCGCATAAAGCGATAAGCTCTTGCTGTGTCTGAAAACACAGTCGTAAGCACCTCAAGCATGAACCTGATATGGTACTAATCTGAAACCGTCCGGATTTGAAACGGACACACTTGCATAGTGCAAATGATCTGAATGTTAACTGCACTTATTATAATCGCTGTAAATATATATGTCAAGGAAAATTTTATGTTTGCTATCAGGCTTGCAGCAATGTATAATAGAAACATACATCTTGCAATTAAGAAGGAGTAGTGTACCAATGAGCTTTGAAGAAGAATTTGAGTTGGCCTATCAGGAGCATTTCAGAGATGTTTTTACTTATTCCATCGACCACACCAGCCACAGCTTTGAGTATGAGGATATAAACTATGAGTCGGATTATATCAAGTATTATTCCATAGGCATCTTTGGCATTCCTCATGGTCTCAGCGAAGAGGAAGAAGACCGGATGTTCAGTGATCCAGATAAAGCCGTCCATATCGGTACGATTGAGGGCTATCTTATTCTTTCGGAAGAAATTGAACGAAGAGGATACAACCTGTACGATATGTGTGATGAGATCAATGCCGACCTCGAATATGTCATTTCAGCTCTTTGTGAAAGCGGCGGTGTGATGCAGGCACATGATATTCAAAGACCGCTGAATATTTTTTATATCCACGAAGTCGAATTTGAAAATGAAGAATTCAGGGATATGCTGCTGACGGATATTCTGATCGAGCTGCCGGATATTATGTTCTCCCATACCAACATCCTGCCTGAAATGATGATCTATTATCCTCGTCCCTTGCCTTATGATACCCGCATAAAAGAGCTGCAAAATGCGATCGCTGTAGAAACATCCACGCAAATAAGAGCATGCAGGGAAAAGCTGAAATCAATGGAGGAAGATCCGACCATTGATTCGGATTACGATGACGAACCGCAGCTTGCTTTGTCGGAGGATCAGATCAATATCCTGATGGGCAAAAGAGTAGAGGGAGACTCCTATCCCGAAGTAGCAAAAGACCTTCCTTTATGGGGCGATTATGAGTTTGCAGGTTTTTCGGAGTGGAAAAACACGAGGGTATTGTATAGCATTGAATTGAGAAGAGAAAAATAATAAGCATTTCAAAAACTTGACAGTTACTCGGAATAATAATATAATTATAACTATAAATGAGCAAATTTCAAAAACTTCGTTATAATGCACAAATAATCTATGGAATTTCGTTGATTTAAGTAATGAATACAGGGG
>JBGVAQ010000360.1:0-4947 GCA_045224775.1 Acutalibacteraceae bacterium
GGGATAAAGTCTTTTTTTGACTTCACGAAGTATCTTTGTGTCGTTTTCATGGCTGCAAAGCTTCATCGCTTCATCAAGTGTTACCCATAGATAATAGTCTATTTCAGCGGGCTGCATACTTACTGCGGATTCATTCGCTCTTGCAAGAAAGAATACTACCTGTTTCTTTATCTTTCCGAACGGACGGTATATACTTGTTTGTCGGAAGTTCGGCTCAATAGTTACAGTCAGTCCTGTTTCTTCTTTTATTTCTCTGAGTGCTGTCTGTTTTTCCGATTCGTTTGCTTCTATGTGTCCTTTGGGGAATGTCCAGCATTTTCCGTTATGGTTTTTTACGAGAAGTATTTTTATGCCGTCCTTATATGTCTTTCGGTATATGACTGCACCGCATGATTTTTCATACATGCATATTATCCGCTCATATTTAAGTGATGTGATCTTCAGCCGTTCCCGTATCTCAGGTTCATAGTATATTTCATTGATCGGTGCTGCTATAAGTCTTGTCTGCATTTTATTCTGTGCGGATGCTATTGCTATTACCGTACATTCCTGTACACCTGATATTTCGTGGTTTGTCATTACATACACCTGACGGGTATCGGCACGGGGATCATCTGTTATAAATCCTGAATAGAGGTATCCATCTTTAAGCGTGCCGAATATCTCTATTTTTATGTTTTTTCCAAGCATACGGCACACCGCCTCCTTTAGCCGTCTGTCAGATTATTGTTCTTATTTCGCTTAGTCTTACTGATGTGTTGGCACTCATGATGTTGTTTATTATGAGTACGTCTGTATATCCGTTTTCCTTTACATAGTCGAGTGCGTTGCCCTCGTAATATCTCGGATCAACTACAAATATTTCGTCATAATTGTCTGTAAGGAAGGGGACAAGTGCACAGCCGTATGAATCCTTTATTACACAAAGCTTTCTGCCTGTTTTTTGTGAGGTCGATATTTTCATATACGGGTTATCTCCCCATATGAATGCGCTGTATGAGTTCACGCCTGATGCAAAGTATGCTATCAGCGGTACTTCTTCTTCTTCCCATTTTCCGTTTTCAAGGAGCAGGCAGCTTTCTACATTGTTCATGTTATAGTAGGTTACTGTATCCTCGTTTTTGGCAAGCTCTTTGTTTCCGTCGGGATTCTCGTCGGTTATTGTTGCGTGGTAGAGAGAGCCTTTGAAGTTTTCTATTGTTCCTGTTGACAATTTTGAGATATTCGTAGGTTTTAATCCTGCGGTTTCACAATATGCCTCATATGCATAATATGCGCCCAGTGCCGTCCAGTTCGTATCTGTTTTGAAATATATATATTCCGATTTATGTTCCTTTTCGGCTTTATAGACATCTATCGTTTTTACGCCGTCTGACATTGATGAGTATATCGTGTCGATATTTTCTTTTTCGTCTGACATTGTATCAAGATATTTTTTCGGAAGTCCGAATGCTGCATGGGTGGGTACGACCATGTTGAAAACATTTATTTTATCTCCGAGTGTTTCCTTTATTGATGATATAAGCTCTGCATAATTTTTTGCTGAGTCCTCGGAACCATAGAATTTTTCATATCCCTGTGAGTCATAAATAAATACGTTTCCGTCATCATAGCCTTCTTTTTCGGGTTCGGATGATTCCTCGCTGACTTGCTTTGATGTCTGACTGCCTTCGGATACGTCTTTTATTTTCTGTGAGGTTTGTATTGTACTTGTTTCGGGAGTTTTGTTATTTATCATTTTATTTCCGCCGAGTAAGAAATAATATACACCGAACATTGATGCTGCTGTGAAAAATAGTGCGGCGACGGAGATGATTAATATCATTTTATTAGGATTATGGGTGCGTTTGGAACTTCGGCTGCCTGTGCTGTATGCTCTTGTATTATAAGAGTTATAGCCGAAGGATGATCTTCTGCTCATGGTTTACCTCTTTCATTTATCTACATATAATAACAGTTACTATAATTATAATGCATTTTGACAAAAATTACAACAAGATTATTTATATTTAATTATCAATTATTTACGATTTTTATTTATAAAATATACAAAAATAAGACGGACTGCATTATGCGTCCGTCTTATCTGTTAATTTTTGTACATCAGCCTTCCAGACCTGCATATTTGAAGGTTACTGTTTCTGTATGGAAAGTCTGTTTTGTTGTATTGTTGTAGAACTTGAAGGTAAGAACGTATGTTTCGCCGTCCTCAAGTGCATAGTTGCCCTTTGAGATGATGTAGGGAAGCTTGCTGCTTGAACGTGTCATGTTCAGGAACTCATCAAGCTTGAAGAGAGTCTTTGAAGTTTTCTCTCCTGCCTTCTTTATCATAAGAGTACCGCTTACATTTGCCGGAAGTCCTGTAAGTGAACTGTTGTAGCCTACAGAGAAATCGAAACTTGTATTTGAGAATACTATACCATCGGTGATCTTATGATTTACCGTCTTATCCTTGATTGTGGAATCTATGTTGTTTGTTTCAGAGTTATAGATATTGTATGAGCCTGCTGATAAGCTGAACCTGAAGTTAAAGAGAGTAGGATAAACAAAGTTTATAGTTCTTGTCCACTCACCTGTCTTTTTGCCGCTTGCATTGAACATTCTTACTATTATATCTGCTGATGTTTTTGCTTTGGGTGTTATTCCAAGCTCGGAAAGGTTTATACTTTCCATGTCACGGTTGTTTGCTGCTGTATAAACTAATTTTTCCTTATCGTTCTGCTTTACAAAAATCTGTACTTTGCCTTCTGTAGAGCCGATGCCCTTTGTTTTCAGTGAATAAACGCTGTATTTGGAAGTTTTTCCTGTATATACGGGAATATCTATCGCATATCTTTCTTTTATTGTATCGCCGCTTTTTACATATGTATTGTTTGTTCTGCTGATAAGTTTTCCGTTTGCGTTTACTTCACTGTAATTTTCTCTTATGCCTGCAGATGCGTATGATGTTGCATATACATTATTGAATGACTGTACTATTGTATTGCCTGTTATTGTTTTGATCTCCGTTTTTATATCATAACCGACATTTAATTTCGGGAGCTTTACTATAGCTCTGTAGCAATTCTCGGTTGTTGCTTCTTTAAATGTTGTTACAGGTGAGCCGAAATCTGATGCTTTGCTTTCCTTAACGTATACTTTTACATCCTCGGAATCATCATAAGCTCCGCCTGATTTAGTAACGATAAGCGGGAGATACTGTGAACGGACAACTGTAGACTGATTGCCTACATCCATTGATTTGTATGAGACATTGTCTGCGAATGTACCGTCTTCTGTGTAGAGGGATACATAACCGTTCTGAGTACCGTCTGTATTCAGATAAAGCTCGCTTCTTACTTCTGTTTTGTTAGGTTTGCTTACAACCAGATACTCTGAACACTGTACAACATTTCCTGTCGGATCACAGATCTTAAGAACAAAATCAAGTCCGTTATCTTCCCAGAAATAGTCGGAATATGTAATTTTGCCTTCACTGGCTGTTCTTTTACCTATGGTCTGGGTGCTTACCGAGTTGTTGCGTTTTTTAACGCTTTTATATGTACCTACAAGGTAATAGTTGTCGGGAATGTTTGAGTAATCAATATAGAAATTTTTTGTGTCAATAAGCTGAATCTTGGCAGCTTTATTATCAGCCTTTGTGCTGAGTGTCTTTGACTCGTATGAGTCTGTATTGCCTGCAACTGTTGTTTGTCTGATTGCAGCCTTTATTTTGTCATTGCTTATCTCGTTTGCAGATACCGTTACCTTGAAACGCTGTGCATACTGTACTTTTCCTGTTGAATCTATAACTTCTATGGAATAGTACTTTGTTTTGCCGGGATCATGCTCGATGGTAAGTTTCTGGCTTGTTGCTGCCTTTGGCTTTGCGGAAGCTACCTCTATATATTTTCCGGTAGAGCTTGCTGCACGCTTTATTGATATTTTGTCTGTTGTCTTGAATTTCTTTGAGTTATAAACATAAAGGTCGAAGCTCTGGAATGAGCTGAGAGTAACGCTTGTGAACTTATTGTCTGGTGACTGTGTCTTATACTGCTTGTCTGCTGCATAAGGCTCAACGAATTTTACATAATAGTTTGTGTTCTTGATCTCTTTAGAGATTGTTACTGCTTCTGCAGCATTAGCCTCTAATGTGATTGTGGGGAGTGTGCTTGCGGAACCGATAACTGCTGCGATCATTCCGATCGCAAGAATTTTTTTCAATACATTCATCTGACCGATTCTCCTTTAATATAATTGATTTGTAACAGAATTGTTAACACAATAAATATAGCATATTAATAAACGCTGCGTCAAGTATCTGTTTGAAAAATAGCATTATGATGAAAAATCACCTAATGGAAATACTTCCTTTAGGTGATTTTATCAAAATTATTTTTTCTCTTTATTTTCTGGAGTTTCAACATTGCTTTTTTCCGGAAATGTAAACTGTACTTCGGGGTGTTTTTTGCCGAATTTCTCCTGTTCATAGGGGGATATCGCTCCTGCATACTTATTATATGCGTAGCCTTCGGGTATCTCTCCGACAGGAACATGATTGCCGTAGTTATCCTTTGTTTTCAGAACATAGCGTCTGAGCAGCATGTATATTCCCGTGAAAAGTACAGCAATGCTTATCCACTGTGATGTGGAAAGTCCGAACAGATGACCTCTTATAAGGTCACCTCTGAAAAATTCGTCAATGAACCTTATTACAGAATACATTATGAAATATATCGCCAACAGTGAGCCTTTTTTAAGTTTCTTTTTGCTGAGTATGAGAAGTATTGTCATAAGAATAATATTACAGCCGGCTTCTATCAGCGGTACAGGTATATGATTTGCTATGTGGGATGTCTGGTCCTCGTGTACGTGAAGTACGGGTATTCCCCAGCTTGCTTCAAGTCCGTAGCAGCAGCCTGCGAATGTGCAGCCTATTCTGCCGAATGCATGGAACAGCGGTATTGC
>JBGVAQ010000361.1:0-6837 GCA_045224775.1 Acutalibacteraceae bacterium
CTATTATATAGAAAAAAATAACAACCCCCTACTAACAACTTATTGACATGATATTTTACAAGACAAATTAATTAAAAATAATCTTATTCGAAAGAGGTAATCTATGAGTTAAACCAAACACATTAATCATTTGAAATGGGTATACAAAGAAACAATAGAGCTTTCTTAAACCATTTAATCATTTAGATTGTCATAGAAGATGAATTCCGCAGCAGCATATTTTCTTCTGATAGTTAAAAACAAAAGAACATTCAGAGTTAAGCAACCGCGAGTAGTACTTGTGATGATGAGCGTGATTGGACATTCATTCGTTAGGTAATATCTAGCTAAGTAAATTCATTACAACAACATAAGCTATATCTTATAACAAGAAACAAATGAACTGTAACCAAACACCATTTAAAAATATGCTTAGATAGGTTTGAGACATTCATCGTGATGCATGTATTATTAAATCAGATCAATGTAACAGTATCTCATACAAAAAACTTAATTAGAAACCACGCAGTATTATTATATGTTTGTATAGACCGAAGTAAAATAAACACCTTCAATTGAACAAGACGATAATAGCGATAGGAATTTAAATAATACTTAACCTCAACAACAACAGAGAGAAACCACACGACAACATTTCTTTCAATTTATGTTATTATCAATTGAATCAACCTTTGTAGTACATCGTAAAGAAATATCATTTTCCGTTCAAGACATTAGCTATATCCCAACTGCTATAAAAAGCCAATACAAATCGCAGCTCAGTCATAAAAAAGAAAACATATTCAAACCGGCTTTATTTTAATTGTAATGATTATTTTATTTTGAGACATTCATGGAATTGTTTAAATCAGAATACAAACCAAAGCAGCAGTATCTCGTGCTATCGTTATAGCTATCGTAATCAGCCAAATCATCCATCGGAGTAATCTACAGGAGTAATACTTACAACTCAGGTCGTCATTTACAGGAACAACCATGGAGATTAACTGTATAGCAATATCGCTTGCAATAATTATCTACATCAAAAAGACCATCTTTTGTGTGGTATCCAATAAATTACTTACAATGTTGTTCACTGTCTGGCATCTGAACAAAAATATCTATCAACATGAACTCACAATTCCGACCTGATACAAATGTAGATCATAGCAACAAACTATATCTTGCAAAAACAGTATTAATAAGTTTTGAGACATTCATTAAATAGTAAGTATCTTTGGATATATTACTCTTGGCAGCATCACATGCTATTGTCATCATAAGTAACTGAATGCTCTTCAGAGACGAACAACACCGGCAGCTTCATATTACTATCGGAACCAACTCGAACAGCCTAAGCTTCAGAATCACAATACCATCTATTAAAAATAACCATATAATAGGATTTGTTACTATAGTACTCAGAATCTTTAAGATTAAGCTTGCAAACCAATACAATTGCATCACTCATTAAAAAAGTTTCAGATAGCATGTTAAGCTCATTATAATAATATTTTGAGACATTCAATGTATAGCAAATATCCTCAGATATAGTACTCTTGGCTGCATTACATGCTGTTGTCATCATAAGTAACTGAATGATTCTCAAGGTAAACTACACAGGTAGCTTCATATTATAATCTAAACCAACCCGAACAACATAAGCATCAGAACCTCAAAAGCATCGATAAAATAAAACATCTAATAGCATTACATACTATAGCAATAAGAATCAACCAGATGAGACTTAAACAGATACGACTACCTCAGTCATTTATGAAATCATTTTATATATCACATTAAACTCTGAACAGAAATATTTTGAGACATTCAGCAAATGGACCATTATCGATAGAAAGATAACGGTCCATTACTTTATACATTTGCCCAACAGCTTATTCAACATCTCCTATATTAAATGATCTACCCTCAATAGGATTACTGAACTCTTTTACCTTCGACAACACATCCGGCTGGTCCAATGATAGATCAGGTTCCTTTTTTGTATTCTCCACCTCGCTGCATCTTATACGCACCATCATTGATTTTTAATCCATTGCAGCCTTACAGTATACTCTTTAGTCATATTTTCAAATACACCGGGATAATCTGGTGCCTTACTTGATAGCCTCTCATATTCATTTTTATTTGAAAGATATTCTTCTGTAGGTTTAGGATTCTTATCGATCTGTTCGATAAATGATTCTCTGTCAACAGGTTCCGGAAGTGCCGGAGCCATCAGTTCTGATCTTGGTGTGCATCCGCAAAGACTTAGCGCAACTGCTGCACAAAAAACCAATAATATATTTCTCATTATAAAACACCTGCCTTTCTAAATATATTATGAACGATATCTATCGATTTTACATCTAAGTCCATAAAATCAGAACATTCAAATACACCACCTATTAGACATCAGATGTCATAGATTTATCAATTCAATATTATTTGTATTATAAAAACTCATAGCTTCCGGAGAGAAAGCTCTTTTGCTTGAAAAAAGATGGAAAAAGCGAAAGCTAACAAAACTAATCATTTATTATATGATTTCCAAACTTTTAGGGCTTTATATCATCCTATCGTACCTTTATATTTTCCCATCTCAATTACAAGCTACTTTATCTCTTGCCAGCTACAGATATTTATTAGTCTTTCTATTCAGACAAACAAAATAGGACATACCATGCCCAAATACCTTTATTAAATTACAAAAGAATCTTTATTTATGAAAACAAACAGGAATATAAACTCGATCTATTAAATCAATATGTGGAAGCTCCTACACTCGCAACCCTACACATCACAATAACCCTTATACAGCTTTTGGGTTCCACCACCGTAAACCCAACCCAACAAAATCCTCTACAAAAAGAACATATACAGAAGTATAGTCTTCAAATAATAAAACATAGAGTGAAGACTCGCAGTATTATCATACTCAAAATAACAAAACGAAAGGGGAGCTGGGTTAATCAATGATTATGCAGTAGTAATAATATTATTTCAGTATTATATTTTATTACAGTAGTATATAAACATATTACACACTTATGCAGTAGTTCTATAATGATTACAGTATTATATTTATTATTTACAGTAGTGCTTATTTGTTTATAAAGTATTATTTTATTATATTTAGTATTTGTACTTGATTTTCGCAGTAGTTTATGCTACAATTATAATTAAGCAAGTATATTATAGTAATTACAACAGTTTTGCAGTAGTTTGTTCTTATATGTTCATTTTTCAGTAGCACAAAAAAGGACCGGATTATCTCCGATCCTATCCCCCATCTTTTCTTTATTCTTTTTCTATAATTTTAATCACTTCTTCATATATCGGAATTAATTCCATTGCGTTTGGCTCCGGTACCTTGCCTTCATCCACATATTTCAGTAAACATTCCTTCATTAATTCTTCAGAATCTACCAGAGTATAAGCAAGCAGCGACCTGATTAGTTTTTCTGTATGTTGTTTATCATTATATATATACCTGTTTATTGGAAGATGTTTTCGAATTTCATAGATTGGGTAGTCTTCTTTTACAAAATAATTGAGGTCATCTCTACTGTAAATGGTTTCTTCTACTACAAAATCGTTTTCAGCAAGAATTGCATTAAAGATATGAAGCATTCCATTCTTGTCAATCATTACATACTCAAATATACTTACAAGAGATACCAAAAATGATACTCCAACATTATTCAGCCTGTCTATCATCCGAATGCTTTTATATTCTGATTGGTCCGAAGAAACCATTAACCCTCTATGAGCCTGAAGCTGAGTCAGTATACTGAACTGCTGCTGGTCGTCACCGAATTCCCTGATATCACCAATTACAAAACTTTCAGCCTGCAGCTTTTCTGCATCCTCGATTATCTTCTGTATATCATCTGAGGGAGAGTAAGCAGCCACGATCTCTATGTCATCTTGATTGAACATTATTGGTTCTTTGCTGATTGTTATTACATTCATAAATGTACCTCCAAATAAATTGTTTGGACTAATTATACATTATCAAAAATCCATTTTCAACTTATCTGTATTTTAAGTTTTAAACGAAAAAACACCAAAATATCATCCAAGAATCTGGAATGGGGTTTGTATATTCTGCTATTATTTATCTCTAAAACCAATCTATCTCTGAAATGGTTTGACATCACATTTAAAAAATGTATAATATAATTATATAAAGCTATACAAAATTCTTTAGGAGGATGAATTATGCAGGTAAGCGATTTTAAAACAAAAACTGAATTTATCGAACAGAAGAACAAGTCGAAAGACCCGGCTTACTGGCCGATTGCATTAGACATCGGCTACTCAGCAGTAAAAGGCTACAGCTCAATAGGAAGATTCAGATTTCCCAGCTTTGCCAGGATGAACGACGGTAATAAGATATTTGATAATGCCAACAGCAGTGATAATATCGAATACATGGACGAAAACGGAGAACATTGGAATGTAGGTGAGTCCGCATATCAGGATCTCTCTAACGACGATGTCGATGATGATGAAAAATCACTCTATGGTCGTTACAGATACACGAACCCGATGTTTCTTGTGATTGCCCGCGTTGGACTTGCACTGGCTTGCTCTAACAAAGAAGGAGACTACAAGGCTGCAACCAAAACCATACTTCTTCAGACAGGCTTGCCACCGAAGTACCTGAAACAGGATGCCGGCATCCTCAGAGACACTTTGGCCGGAACTCACAAGTTCCAGATGAGATTAGGCAACGGTCCTTGGAAAGAATACAACATTACTATTAAGTCTGATAACATTCATATCATGTCTCAGCCCACAGGATCACTGGTTGGGGTAGGGTTTAAGAATGATGCTACTCCTATCAAAAACATCACCAGACTGTATTCGTCAAAGGTTCTTATCTTTGATGCCGGTTTCGGTACACTTGATACTTTCAGTCTTAAGAATAATGTGGCTGACGCATCCAATACGTTCAATAACCTTGGTATGAAAGCTGTGTTCATGGATGTGCTCAACACTTTTGCAAACGAATATCATCAGGAAATTCCGATACATTTCTTCCAGAACTGTCTTAAAGAAGGGCATATTACAATCAGAGACCGTATCAAGCTTACTTCAAAGAAGATCAAGTTTGACAAGGTTCTTGCGAATGCAAGTAAGAAGACATGTACACAAGCAATCAAGAAGGTAGCTGAACTATATGATCTTACCGATTATCAGTATCTGGTTGTAACAGGTGGTACAGGGGAGTGCTGGTACGAACAAATCAAAAAAGCTCTGATTGGTCTTGAAACCCTGACGGTCCTTCCGGGTAATAACAATGATAAAACTGTAGAACAGGTTTACTCAAATGTAAGAGGTTACTATATATCAGCTCTTTTAAAAACAGCCCCGAAAAAGGAGGGAAAATAATTGAGAAAGGATCCATCTGAGTATGTCCGTGTTCAGATTGTCCTCTATCCAAACAAAGACAAAGATCTGATCAGTATTATGCTCTATCTGAGAGACATCGGAGCGGACATGGGACCACTATATCGGCATATCCTTAGAAAATTTGTTTCGGGTGATATTACACCGGTTGCTATTCCGGGATTTGCTGCTACAAATACTATTAATAAAAACGACAAGTTTTATATTGAAGTCAGACTCACACCGGAAAAGGACAAAGCAGTTCTTGACTTTATACATTCGCTTGGTTCTCGTACACATAACTTTGTAATCAAGAACATTGCGAGAATTTATTTCGGACCAAATGTAATATGGCCGAATAGGGAAGACTTTGATGAGGGAGCTGCAAATGCCTTCACAAAAAAGATTCAAAGATACAACATTGAAAACAAAGTTGATCCGGGAAGAATCCAGGTAATCACACCAAACGCAAGACTTGTTACAACAACAGCTCCACCTGTTGTTGAAGTTATACCGGTCTATAGTGCAATGTTGGCTGATACCGATGATATCAATCATAATAAGCCTTCAACTAATACGACTGAGTCAGAGTTTAAAGCTCCTGTTCAGACAAAGGAACCTAATCCACCATCCGAAAAAACAAAAACCTCATTTATACCCGATTTTGGTGATGACGATGATGAAAACAACACTTCTGCATTCGAGGAAGAAGAAGTTAGACCCGGCATTCAATTTGATGAAGAGGATGAGGACAATCCCGGGTTTGAAGAAGTTAGCGGCACATCAAGCAGTGATGATAACGATGATGACAATGGTGACGAAGACACTGGTTTTGATTTTATGTCAATGATAAACAGTTTTGAAGGATAATATATTTAATAGAGGATGCCAAAAGCGTCCTCTATTTTTTTGTGCATTATTTTATTATATATGTCAATAAATTGTATTTCTCGTGTCATATTTTATGGATAATTATTTTAATTTGGTCTTGATTTATAGTAGAATTACATGTATAATATAGATATGGGTAGTTAAGTAACATATTTTATTACTTGTTTACCACAAGGGAGGGAAATCTTATGTATGACGAAACTGCAGCTTTTAAAGCTAAAATACAACCACTAATCAAAGAAATCGAAAAAGAAGCCTACAAGCATAACATACCATTTTTCTGGACCTTCGCGGTGAAAGATGACGACAAACATACCACATATCAAAGCGGGATTTACGACGATGTGGCAGCAAATCTTCTTCTGTCTCAAAGTTATATTAATAAGATGGCATGCATACTCAGGGGATTCCTTGTAGTGCCAAACAATAACTTTATAGAAGATGATGATCTCGATCAGGCTATCACTGACATTGGAAGTGGGGAAGAGCTGTGACAAATTCTACTATAACTTGTCCGGCAGGGGAGAGGCTGTGGGTTCAGTACCTACAAGACGGAAAGCCCCTGTATAT
>JBGVAQ010000362.1:0-1865 GCA_045224775.1 Acutalibacteraceae bacterium
TCTTGGTATGACAGAAGATATTGCAAAGCTGTGCAAAAAATACTGCGGTGCCGTTGCCGTGAGCTGGTACCGCAGTGACTATACCCAAAGGGCTATTGATATGCTTCTGAGGGCAGGTGTAAAAACAAATATCCATTATGTTATTTCAAGATCGACGGTCAATGAAGCTCTCCTGCGTCTGCAAAATAAATGTGAAAAGTTAGGCAGCGGATTTCCGGAGGGAATAAATGCCATTATCTTTCTTTTACATAAGCCCAGAGGTCTCGGAAAACATGAGGAAATGATAACTAAGGAAAATGATAAGTTTTCAGCATTTCTTGAATACATTGATAAGAACAGTTTTCCGTATAAGATAGGCTTTGATTCCTGCACTGTGCCGGCTCTGATAGGACTTAGCAATACAGTACCGGAAGGTCTTGATACCTGCGAAGCGGCAAGATGGTCAGCGTATATTTCTGCGGATATGAAAATGCTCCCGTGTAGTTTCTGCCGTGAGGATGAGGGCTATACCGTCAGTCTGCGGGGAAATACAATAGAGCAGGTGTGGCATTCTGAAGAATTTGAAAAAATCAGGGATAAAATGCAAGGTGCTTGTCCTGAGTGTCCGCACAAAGAATTTTGCATGGGCGGCTGTCCTCTGATGCCAGAAATAGTGATTTGCAATGAGAGGGTAAAAGCAAATGAAAATAAGAACTGATTTTGTTACCAACAGCTCAAGCTCCAGCTTTATTTTTAAGGAATGTGATACAGAAAAAATTAAAAATAAAGTAATGAAGGGTATTGAAAAGTATATAACAGAGCATCCGGCTCATGAATCTTTATCGTGTATCTTATATCCGTATTATGAAGATTCTGATAATATGAAATGGTTATCCGGAAAAAGCCTGTTAGACGAATGTGAAAAAGCAGTTGATCGCTTACTGTCAATTGCTATGAAACCATCGGAATATATTTGCTTGCAGAAGCTTAAAGAAATATACAGCTGGTATGATTGTGATCTGTACGAGATCATTTTTAACGGATTGGACTCGTATATAAGCTCAGGCAAAAAACACGGAGATCGGGAATACTATATCGAAAAGGTACAAAGTGAGATCCTGAGTGATGAAATACATGAAAAATTCACTGCTCTGACAGCAATGCACTGTTTGTTCCATTATAACAATGAATTATTCAATAAGTATTTTCTCAACAAGACCGGATGGCACTACGAAGAGACTTTTTCAAAAGAGGTCCTGAAAGAAATAACGAAAGAAAAATTGTGGGAGCTGTTTTTTGAGCGCTATGACGATATTTATATTCTGATAGACGGGGAAATGTATGATGTTGTCGGAAATTATGTAAGATACCATACTGATGAGATCCTGAAAAGAATTGACAAATACTATGGAATGACCCCGATAGAATTACTTGAAACAGTGCTTGGAAAGCTGTATATTTACTTTAACGGCGGAGAAATGGATTCTCTTTTGGGAGATGAATTTAAAAAACTGCCTGAATGTATTTTTGGCTGTAATCATATGGGGTAGGTGTAAAAAATGAGCTGGTATTTTGGTTTTCATTACAAAGGGATAGTTAAAGAAAAATACCGCAAAGATATAGCAGCTGCCTTTGACAAGGGCTGCTGGTCGGCAGTTATTGACGATGAGCTGAAAAGGATGATCTATGCCCTATATCCGTATATCAAAGGAGATGATTATTATCCGGAGGAAGAAACAGAATTCATGGAGGATATTACCTGTTTCGGCGGATACTGCAATTCTCCCGACTACCTTGCAGATTTTGACGAAAAGAGCGGCCTGCTTGTGTTTTTCCGGGAATGGAACCATCATCACAAGAGCATGGATGAAGCAATGAGAGGGATA
>JBGVAQ010000363.1:0-1269 GCA_045224775.1 Acutalibacteraceae bacterium
AGCTCTGTATCAATACTCCACATATTCTCCGTGTATCCCCAATCATCATAATCGCTTCTTAACAAGGTGCCTTTTTCTGCGCATTGCTGCATGACCTTTCCGAGACGACGGTCTCTTGTGGAAAATTCGGATGATGCAAGCATATCTATCAGCTCATAGACATCTTCAGAATATATGCTGTCATGCTGATTTACAGGGATTATTTCGCTATTTGTTGGTTCCGGAGTAGCCTTCACTCGCATCGACTCCGAGTTTTCAACAAAGAGTGACGGATACTTTTCAGGATCCACAAGCAATCGGTAGCGGTATGGCTTTGTCATTTTTTTACATTCCAGCAGATTTTGCAGTTCAAACGTTCGGAGAGCATCAAGTACGGTTGACTCGCTTTTGCCTATTGAGGCAAGTACTTCTTTGCCGGTAAACGAAGTGCCTTTGAAGTGCAAATAAAGCTCCGTCAATATTTCCTTTCTTTTAGTTGTGAGAATCGGGACAGTAAAGTTTATTTCCCTGTTAATTCTGTATATATCGTTACTAATCTTTTCGACAATACCGGATTTTAAGGGACGTGTCATATCCTTTACCATTCTTGTCGGGTCTCCGATCATTTCATAATCTGATGCGAAAATCAATCCTTTGGGAAGACAGCTCAGAATAAGTTCCCCTATATCCTTTTCTTTTCTTGAATACTTCGAGCTTCTAAGTTCATTGATAACTTTGAGTATATCCTCACTGTAATCTTCAGGAATAAGCGGCGGTAATGCTTTCCCGAACGGATAGATTACGTATCCGTTTATTCGTTGCTCAGAGCTCTCAATCAATCCTTTCTCACGCATGTGTACGATAAGATTGCTTGCCTGTTTCATCGTAACTTGACACCCTTTTTGAATATCGAGCGCTGTAAAAGAAAAGATGTTATTATTCATAATATTTAAAAGTAATTTGGCACAGCTCTTCATTATCGTGCTGCCACCGTTCACAATGCCATATAGCTCATCACGAACGCGGGCTAAGCTGATTTCAAGACTATTGCTGTCATCAAAATACGGCTCTGCCTCGTTCGGTGAAACTGTATAGAACCCGTCAGGATAACTGTTTTCTTCGCTCGTAACCTCTGTTTCCTGAGCAGCTATCATGTCCTCCGGAGGACCCGTATGAGAAGGAGGCGAGAGGGTCGTTCGCGCCATTTCTATCTCTGCCTGCCGCAGCTCGTTTTCGGCGTTCTGTGTACGCAGTCGCCTTTCGTCAACGGCGCGTGACAGCAGCTCAAGG
>JBGVAQ010000364.1:0-2061 GCA_045224775.1 Acutalibacteraceae bacterium
AAGTTACACTCCCTCAGTCAGCATAGCTGACAGCTCCCTCACAGAGGGAGCCATATTAATAATTTGTTCACTCATTCAAAAACCCTGCAGATTTTAGCGAATCCTATTGAATTATGCCTGTTCCTTCAATGCCTTACGAGCTCTTAATATCTTTTCAGTTTTTTTATCCACCGACTTTTCATTCTTTTCCGTCAGCATAAAGAATTCGCGTATCCTTTCCATGCTGTAGTCGCCGCTGATAAGCTCCGCTCTGAAAAAATAATAATATACTACCGTGGAGGCTAATTCATCAAGGCCCGAATCCTGAAGTGAATCACGTGCCAACTTCAGGATAAGATCATGTCTTTCGTTCAAAAGGTTTATCAATTTCTGAAGAGTATCTATTCCTAAAAAGTCGATGCTTGAAAGAAGGTTTTTGGGATTGTTCTCCGTAATATGTGCATTTGTAATGGATGCAATCTCACCCAGTATATTCAGGTATGTTTCGTTATGAGAGGTAAACTCAGTAAGCGTTAAAGCATCAAAATAGATATGATCCAATCTTTTTCTCTTCATATCCTTTTCAACATTGACCTTATATTCCATCAGTTTCTTTTTGATATCCGCAAAAAGAAGATCTGTCGTTTCCAGCAGGCTCGCTGCCCGGGAGAAGCTTCTTCTTATGTCTCTCGGCACCTCGATCTCCGCTTTATATCCAAGGTCATGCTCTATCTCTGCCCAACTGTGCTGGAGTATCGTCCTTATCTGGATCTCGAATCAGAGATTGCTGAGTTCTCCCTCTTCCTCCGGAAGTGCACAGATATAGTGAAGCGAAAGATATCCGAACGATCTGGCATCAATAAGTTCTCTTTTGTCTTTCGATTTGCTCCAGTCCACCCGAAAATTCTCCGCTATCAGCTTTGCTGTCAGATCTATATCCTCTAAAAAATAGCAGATGACACGAACCCCCAGAATATCTCGTAAGCTGTGTATGTCAGTATAATGATCCGCCTTTCTTGCCAGCTTGCCTTTGATCGAATCCATTGTCTTGATACGGTGCGTAATAAGTAACAACGGATTATCATTAGTCATCAGGATCTTATGCAGCCTGTCATCTACTATCTTTTCCAAGAGTTTATACTTTTCGATCAGTATCTGCATTTCACTTTCCGAACTCATAGCCATAGATATAACCTCCATTTAACTTAATCTGATCAATACGCTGTTTGTATTCAGAAAATTTATATTAGCGCCAAAAAGACGTGCGGTGCTAAGATTTCAAACAGACTCCAAGCTGCCTGTAAGATGATGGTCATTATTTTTCTGCGGCAGAGGCTGACCGTTCGCCAACTTGTTGAGGACATATGTTAAGCCTTGAAATATCTTTGCCACGTTTACGCATAAATTTGACAATTACGCTTCATTTCATTGGTAAATTCAATTTTGTACACCTTTAGTCCTCCGGCATTGCAGCAACGGCATCCTCGGCAGTATCATACTGACCGCTAAGATTTACCCTGTTACGAGTTTCATAAGTTACCTTCTGCAATTCTTCGGAAATTGACTTATGGCGTACTTCAAAAGGTAACCCATTGTACTCAACAGCCGCTGTTAAAAACATTCTGACAGCAGTTGAAGTATCAAAACCCAGACTTGCAAAAAGTGCATCTGCCTGATTTTTCAAATCGTCAGTTAGTCTGACCTGTAAATTTGCCATAATAGCACCTCTGAATCTATTTTGTAATATCATTATATTGCATATGAAATAGTTTGTCAATACATATCATTATATTAGCACGGGAATCAACTTTTTCACTCCCTTGTATATCATTTTTTTACCAGATCAAAATTATTTCTTCTTATATCAATTTCATAGACAATCTTTTTACCCATCGGTGATTCAATGATAACATCTGTTTTACCGGCTTTTTTAAATACAGCGTGGAGCATATAAAAATCATCTTCTTTTGTTTCGCCCTCATTTATATCAACATTAAGTGTACCAAAACTTTCATCAGACAAATATACTGTATATGAATCGTCAAAATAAACTTCACTTTCAGCATCACACGTCATTATAAC
>JBGVAQ010000365.1:0-6968 GCA_045224775.1 Acutalibacteraceae bacterium
CCTATAAGGATAAGTCCCCACATAAGATAAACCCAGTCATCATTTGAATTACTTTCATTTTCCTTTATCTTTTTAATAGCATTGTCAGTTCCACCGCCCTGAGCAATACTTATTTCCATACGGGAAACATTTTTCTTTTTAAGTTCCTCCCAATCCTTTGACGTAAGCGTCTGGTTATCGGAATATTCATATCCCGAAATTTCATTAACCGAAGTTGTTTCTGAGCTTTCCTCACTGCTTTCCTCGCTTGGTTCACCGTCAACATAGAATACAGACGGTTGGAAGCTGCTTTCTTCTTCGGACATCTCCGATAATCCGGATGATTCCTCAGACGAAAACTCACTATATGATGAGCTTTCATCAAAAGTATAAGGCCATACATACTCAGAGCTTTCCTCATAGTAGGAGCTTTCATCAGGCTGATATACTATACTGCTTTCCTCGCCATAAGAACTTTCTTGGGAAATTTCGGTATAATCGCTTGACTCAAAGGTTTCAGAAGATTCTTCAAAATAGAATGATTCCTGTGATACTTCCTCATCATCGGGATAAGCATTTACATTTACTGCACCTACACAGGCTGAAACAGACAATATGCTGAGTGCAAGTATATATAAAAGCGGTTTTTTCTTTCTCATTTTCAAGATCTCATTTCCTTTCGGATATAATCTTCATCTTTAATCACCCATATAATAACATAGTTCGTGCCGTTATTACAATATTTTTTTAAATAATTCTGCAATTTTTAAGATTAATATATAGTTTTGATGAAATTAAATGTCTATATTAACTATAATTTTCAATTTGAAAGTTCACCTATCAGTTCTTCAAAGCAAACGCCGTCCTGATATGGTATATTCATACTGTCGCTGAGTTCAACCGCACGGCTGACAAAGTCAGCCGCCATTTTAACGGAGCTTTCAAAATCAACTCCGTTTACGCTGTTTGCGGCTATTATGGAAGCAAATACATCCCCCGTGCCTGCATGGGCAGTACCGGAACATTTATGGCTGTATAACACACTTTTTCCGTCCTCACGGCTTATGAAATCGGATATCATATCGCCGTGTGTTATGCCCGTTATTACTATATTCTTTGCACCCTCGTTTCTCAGACGTTCTGCGATATATTCAAGCTCGGAAAGCTCAAATTTCCTGCTGCTGTACGGTACATCTGCAAGAATACACGCTTCTGTAAGATTCGGGGTAAGTATCGTTGATAGTGGTATCAGCTTTTTAAGCTCAAGACAAAGTTCTGTATCTATCGTTGCATATCTTTCACCGTTATCACCCATAACAGGATCAATTATTATAGAGGTATCCTTATCCGCAAACCGTTTTATAAAATCGGTAATAAGCTCAACCTGTCTTACCGAACCTAAAAAGCCCGTATATATCCCGTCAAATGACAATCCGAGCTTATCCCATTTCATATAGTATTCCTTCATTTTATCCGTATAATCATCAAAGAAAAAATCCTGATAACCGGTATGATTTGAAAGCACAGCCGTAGGCAATGCACAGCACTGTATTTTCATGGCTGATATTATAGGTATAGACACCGTAAGAGAGCATCTGCCGAAACCCGAAAAATCATTGACAACAGCTATTTTCTTCTGCCTTTTCAAGAAACCACCCCATTTTTTACTACCTTATAATATTACATATCCATAATTATGTCAATTAATCAATTATAAACCGCTGATTGTTTTGCATTTTTCATAAAAATATTTGAATATTGATAAAACTTGTGGTATAATATAAATCTAAGTTCAGAAAAGGAGTAATGAAAAATGGAAAAATATATGGAACTTGGCAATATGGAAGCATACTATGAGCAGGCTGTAAAAAGAAAGATGTCCAGTTCTACCGTATCTGCAATAATACTTTCACTCGTAGTAATAGTAGTCATAATGGTAGTAAGCATCTATCTTTCATTCACCGTGCTTACATGGTTCTTCCCGATAGCCCTTATAATGCTCGGTCTTGGCATATACCTTATATATTATGTACTCAAAAATTCCCGTGTCGAATATGAATACACATTCGTTCTCGGTGAACTGAGAATAGCAAGGATAAAAGGCAGAGCCAAAAGAAAAAACATCACCTATTTTGACGTTAAAGCCATTGACGATATCGGAAAGTACATAAACCCCGAAACAGGAAAGAAAAATATAGATACCTCAAAATATCCTAATACGCTTCACGCCGCTGTCAATGACGATAACCTTGAAACCTACTATATGGTAATACATGATAAAATAAGACGCAAGCCTGCTGTCCTGCTGTTTACTCCGAATGACAGGACGCTCGAAATGATAAAGCCTTATCTTTCCGTTCCGCTCAAAAAGAAATATCTCCAGATAAAGAAGGAAGAAGAAAAGATAAACAAGGAAATAGAAAAGGCTATGAATGAACAGTCAGCAGAAAATGATACCGAAGAAAAAAAGTCTGATGATACGGAGAAAAAAACAGACGCTGATAAAAAAAGCGAGGACTGATATTACAGGCACTTCTCCGTATGTGAGAAGTACCTGTTATTTTATACAGCTTTGAATGGAGTGAGCCTATATGATAGTTGCAAGCAGCGAAACTATGAGAAATGCCGAAAGTGCTGCGGAAAGCAGCGGCATTAAAATGGAAAGCCTTATGGAAAAAGCCGGCGTAAGAGTTGCCGAGCTGGCATCAAAAATCATTTCCGAAAACAAACTGAGCAAAGTCTGCATCGCATGCGGTTCGGGAAATAATGGCGGCGACGGATTTGTTGTTGCAAGAATGCTTTCCAAACTGTGCAGCGTAAAGGTAATAATCGTGTCGGAAGTAAAAAGCAGCCTTGCAAAAATGAATTTAGGGCTGCTGCCCGATAATGTCGAGGTACTCTATTATACTTCAAGATACTATGAAAGTGTAGGTATTATAAAAGAAGCGGAAATGATAATAGACGCTGTATATGGTATCGGATTCAGAGGCGAGCTTTCAGCAGAAGCCACCGATCTTATGACAATGTGCAACGAAAACAAAAAAGCCGTAAAAATAGCGGTAGATCTGCCAAGCGGTGCAGTATGCGACACGGGTGCTGTGGCTTTCGGCTGTTTCAGGGCTGACTATACAGTTTCATTCACTGCTTTAAAGCCAGCACATATTCTTTATCCGGCAGCCGACCACTGCGGTGAAGTCCTTGTAAAGAGTGTAGGCGTACCATCACGCATACTTCGTCACTGTCCGTTTATTATGCTGACGACAGACACCTATATAGCAGAAAATCCGCTGCCGCAGAAATCAAAGTCCGCCCACAAGGGTACAAACGGCACACTTCTTGCTTTGTGCGGTTCTTACGGAATGGCAGGTGCGGCAATAATGTCGGGAATGGCTGCACTGAGAACAGGCGTGGGACTTCTGAAAATGGCTTTGCCTAAATCAATATATCCGATAGCGGCGACAAATCTTCCCGAAGCAGTATTCATGCCGCTTGAACAGGACAATGACGGCATAGTTGACATTGATGAGTACGGAAAGCTTGATGATGCACTCCGAAACAGTTCATCAGCTGCACTTATAGGCTGCGGTCTGGGCGTAAACAATAACATAAAAAGTCTTGTCGCACTTCTGATAAGCGGTTCGGATAAACCGATTGTTATAGATGCAGACGGAATAAATCTCATAAGCTCGAATATAAATATATTAAACCGTGCATCCGCACCGATAATAATAACACCTCATCCGGGTGAAATGGCAAAGCTCATCGGTTCGGATGTCAAAACAGTTCAGAATGACAGATATAATATAGCAAGGAACTTTGCGGGCGAATACGGTGTAACAGTTGTACTGAAGGGTGCAAATACACTTGTCGCACTGCCTGACGGACGTGTATATGTCAACCTTACGGGCAACAACGGCATGGCAAAGGGCGGCAGCGGAGATGTCCTTGCAGGAATGGCAGCGTCATTTCTTGCTCAGGGACTAAGCACGGAAGCCGCAGCAATAAATGCCGTTTATTATCATGGTCTTGCCGGCGACAAATGTGCGGAAAAGTACTCCAAGCGTTCAATGCTCCCGACTGATATTATATCCGAGCTGAAATATATTTTTTAAAGATGTGGTGATGCTTTGAAAAAGGCTTTTACTGTCCTGTGCTTATGTATGACGGTATTTATTATGCACGGATGTTCGGAAACATCTCCGCCGCAGATAAACTGTGCATACGAAGGCAACGCAAGTATAGTGTATAACGACATGGAATGTGAAGGACATATAAGCTATGTCAATTCAAATACAGCCTCTGTTTCAATAAGCTCTCCCGAAACGCTCAAAGGGATAAAGTTCAGCCGTTCAGACGGAAGCTGTACATTATCGCTTGATAATCTCTTATGCAAAAGCGGATGCAGACTGACAAACAAAAACTCATTTGAAGGCTGTCTGTTTTCAGCCTTTGACAGTATAAACAGCGGCGGGCTTACTTTAAAGGGAGAAAAAAACGGTATATACACATTCGTATCTGCCGACAGTAATATCACATGCAATACAGACAATAACGGAAAATTGCTCTCTGTAAAAACACCGGATATAGAGATAAAGACAATGGAATGATGACAAACAAAAACAGACACAGACTGTCCAAAACGACAATCTGTGTCTGTTTTTTCATAAAGTAAAATCAGCTTATTTTTGAGCCGGATTCAACACCGTCAAGGAAAATGACCTTTACATCATCGCCGCTGACAGCCGCAAGTATCATACCGTTGCTCTCAACGCCGCAAAGTACAGCAGGCTTGAGGTTAGCTACAAGTACGACAGTTTTTCCGATAAGCTCATCGGGCTTGTAGTACTTTGCAATACCGCTTGCTACGGTTCTTTCTCCGAAGCCGTCATCAAGAGTGAGCTTTAAAAGCTTTTTGGCTTTCTTGACGGGTTCACATGCAAGAATCTTAGCCGCACGGAGTTCTATCTTTGCAAAGTCCTCAATACCTATCATTGCAAGACCTTCGGGCTTTTCTTTTTTCTCAGCCTTTGGTTCTTCCTTCTGAGAGCCTATTATTTTGTTAAGCTCCTCAATTTCCTTTTCAACATCTATTCTCGGGAAAATTATATCGCCCTTTTGTACGGTAACATTTGCCGGAAGCACACCGAATTCCGATGTCTTTTCATAAACAGCGGTTGTTTCATCCGCACCTATCTGTCTCCATACCTCAGGCATTGTTGTAGGCATGAATGCCGAAAGAAGTGTTGAACATATCCTTATTGTTTCAAGAAGATTGTAAAGCACACGGGCAAGTCTGGGCTTTTTGCTTTCGTCCTTTGCAAGTATCCACGGTGTAGTTTCGTCAATGTATTTATTTGCTCTTGAAACGACCTTGAATATCTCTGCAAGTGCATTGTTTATCTGTGTCTTGTCAATAAAGCCGTCAACAATATCAGTGAGTGCGGTTGCCTGTGCTATGAGGTCATCATCAAATTCGCCGCTTTCCTGTTCTTCTGGAAGTGTGCCGCCGAAATATTTATCAGCCATTGCTACAGTTCTTGAAACAAGGTTTCCGAGTCCGTTTGCAAGATCGGAGTTTATGCGGTTTATCATTATCTCGTTTGAGAAAGAGCTGTCTGCACCGAGAGCCATTTCTCTGAGTATGTGGTATCTGATAGCATCTGCACCGTAACGCTCGCCGAGTATGAACGGATCGACAACATTTCCGAGTGACTTGCTCATCTTCTGACCGTTGAATGTTATCCAGCCATGCACAGCAAGATGCTTTGGCAAAGGAAGATCAAGAGCCATGAGCATAGCCGGCCATATTATAGCATGGAAACGCATTATATCCTTTGCTACCATATGGACATCTGCCGGCCAGAATTTATCATAATCATTATAATGATCGTTGCCATAGCCGAGAGCGGTAATATAGTTTGAAAGAGCGTCTATCCATACATAAACAACATGATCGGGATCAAATGTAACAGGTATGCCCCATTTGAAGCTCGTTCTCGATACGCAAAGATCCTCAAGACCGGGTTTTATAAAGTTGTTTACAAGCTCTACCGCACGGGTTTTCGGCTGGAGATAATCGGTTTCGGTAAGAAGCTTTTCTATCCTGTCTGCAAAGGGTGACATTTTGAAGAAATATGCTTCCTCCTTTGCCTCTGTTACCTCACGTCCGCATTCGGGACATTTTCCGTCAATAAGCTGTGATTCAGTCCAGAAGCTTTCGCAGGGAGTACAGTATTTTCCCTTGTATTCGCCCTTATAGATGTAGCCTTTGTCATAGAGTGCCTTGAATATCTTCTGAACAGCCTCAACATGATAATCATCTGTTGTACGGATATATCTGTCATAGTTTATGTTCATGAATTTCCAGAGCTTTTTGAAGATAAGGACTATATCATCAACATACTGCTTGGGTGTAACACCAAGCTCAGCGGCTTTCTGTTCTATTTTAAGTCCGTGTTCATCTGTTCCCGTAAGGAACATTACGTCATACCCCTGCATACGTCTGTATCTTGCGATAGAATCACACGCTGTAGTTGTATAACAGTGACCGATATGAGGATTACCCGAAGGATAATATATCGGTGTTGTGATGTAATATTTTTCTCCGTTATGCTTTTGCATTATCTCATTCCTCCTGTATTTAATATTTAAAGCTCACTGTATATTATTATACCATTTTTTCGGTATAATTCAACCATAAAATTGTTTTGCGGACACATCATACATTGGACAAAAGATAAAAACCATGCTATAATATAAGAATGATGAAACAAGGAGGGAAAAACATGTTGTGTGAAGACATGCCGGGTATAGAGTGGTTCACAAACAATAATCCGTACACAGAATGTAATGCAAAATTTCATTATATAGTTATCCCCGATGTAAAGGAAGAAACAATGACGGCAAAAATATGGTACGGTGTATTCTGTTATGAAAAAAGCATTGACAGTATAGTTTCAGAGCGTTCATTCCCTATGACTAAAAGCGGG
>JBGVAQ010000366.1:0-6195 GCA_045224775.1 Acutalibacteraceae bacterium
ACCGCAAGTTACACTCCCTCAGTCAGCATAGCTGACAGCTCCCTCAAAGAGGGAGCCATATTAATAATTTGTTTACTCATTCAAAAAACCTGCCCGAAGCATATGCAAAGCTTGACAATACTGTAACAAGACGGCTGGAACTTCCAAATAAAAGAACCAGATACCATAACCCATACATAACCGCAAAAGACCTGATATCCGACAGTGAACAGATCAAAAGTAAATAAGACACAGTTAAAAGGAGCTGCAAATATACAATGCAGCTCCTGTTTTATGTTCACGATATATATACGGATATTATGAACGGATGATATTACGCCAGTCAAGATCTCCTCTTTCAAGACCATGAATAAGTACTTCACCTGTAGCAATATTGGTAGCAACAGGTATATTATGCATATCGCAAAGTCTGAGAAGGTTCATATCGTTAGGCTCATGCGGTTTAGGATCAAGAGGATCTTTGAGGAAGATAAGCATATCTATTTCGTTAAAGGCAATACGTGCAGCGATCTGCTGATCACCGCCCTGTGAACCGCCGAGGAATTTCTGTATCTCCAACCCCGTAGCTTCTGCAACCATTTTTCCTGTTGTTCCCGTTGCACAAAGCGTATGTCTGCTCAATATGCCGCAGTATGCTATACAAAACTGTACCATGAGTTCCTTCTTTGCATCATGAGCTATCAATGCAATATTCATATCTGTTACCCCCAATATAGTATTATAAGCCGATCACTACTGACCGATAAGAAGTGACACATATATCCCGTCAAGCCTTGATGCTATCCTGTCAAGAGCGAATGCCGCAGGTATCCTGCCTTCTATCGGCAGTCCCTTTTGTGATGAGTTAGCAGCGATCATATCTTCGGGTACGATACCCAGAAGTCTTGCACCTGCTTCATCTATCACCGCATCAAGATCTTCATATGCGTCCATTTTCCTGAACTTGCGTTCATTGAATTTGTTTATTATAAGACTTATATCCTTTATGTCATAATTCTGCAGCTGTCTTCTTACCTTATCACAGCCTCTTACAGACAAAGGCTCGGGATTTGTTACAAGTACTGCACGGTCAGCAGGTGCAGCAGACGCTTCAAAGCCTGCACCGATACCGGCAGGACAATCTATCAGTATATGGTCATAGTGTCCTTTCAGGACTTCAACAAGCTGCTTCATGACAGAAGGACTAATCTCGTCACGAATATTCTGCGGAGCAGGAAGTATGTACAATTCGGGGACTGTCTTGCAAGGGTATATAGCCCTTGCAGGCGAGCAGTTACCGCTTATTATATCCGCAATATCGAATACAAGCTCACCGCTTACACCAAGCATAAGGTCAATACCTCTCATACCTGCATCACAGTCGATAACAAGCACACGGTCGCCTCTCCTTACAAGAGCCGCACCAAGTCCTGCCGTCACCGTAGATTTTCCTGTTCCACCCTTTCCGGATGTTATAACTGTCACTTTACCCATTTTCAAAATACCTCTCTATTAACCTTATCACACATTTTCAATAAAGTCAAGGGCTATTACAGATTTTTTTCATACAAAATAACGGAATTATAAAACTCACTTTTTATTCTCATACGAAATAAAAACTATAAATTAAAATACGCATCCAATATCTTTTTAGCCGCATTTATAGCAACAAAGCTTTTCGCGCCATGCTCTATCATCACGCTTACAGCTATCTGCGGATCTTCATAAGGCGCATAACAGATGAAATTCGCATGATCGGAGCCGCTGTTTTCGGCTGTTCCTGTTTTGCCTGCAACACTTATCCCATAATCATAAAGCGGATAATAAGACTGTGCCGCATGAAGCATGGCTTTCTGAACATATTCGATATTTGCCTTGCTTATATCCATGTCGTCAAGCTGTTCAGGCTCGCTTTTATATATAATCTCATCGCCCGAATATGAAACTATCCTGTCAACAATATGCGCTCTGAGTCTTTTTCCGCCGCCGGCTATTGTCGCAGCATATACTGCAAGCTGCATAGGCGTGAACTGATTATCCGATTGTCCTATCGCAGCCGGTGAAGAATAGCTCTCGTACCATTCCGAACCCATTAGCTTACTGTATTCAGGGCTGGCAAGCGTTCCGCTGCTTTCGGGAAGCTCTATGCCTGTCTTTACTCCAAGACCTGCCCGCTTGGCATACTTATTTATATTCTCAATACCTAAAAGTCTGCCTGTTTCTGCAAAAAATACGTTGCACGAATTGACAAGTGCATTATCCGTATCCTGCTCGCCGTGTTCTCCCATGCACCACAGCGAAAGTCCCTGCTTTGTATATACACCCTCACAGTTTATTTTTGTCCTTGAAGTTATTCTTCCCTCCTGCAATGCTGCAGCCGCAACAAGCGGCTTATACGTTGAACCCGGTGTCAACGCACCCATTAACGCTCTGTCAAACAGCGGCATATCATCACGTTCCGCAAGCTCTATATAATCGTCATAGTAAGATGAAATATCATAATACGGATAGTTTGCTGCACACAGCACAGAAAAATCCTTTACATTCAGGACTACTGCCGCCGCCCCCTTACAGTCGGCACCCATATTTTCATCACCGACGCTTTCAGCATAGTCGTTGGCTTCCTTTACAGCGTCCTTCAATGCTTCCTGTGCCGTTTTTTGCAGACGTTTATCTATGGTAAGATATACCGAATTTCCCGGAACAGTGTTCTCCGTCTTAGTCAGTACAGCATTTCCGTCATCACCCTTTTCATATGTGCGGCTGCCCGAAACACCTCTCAGTTCTGATTCAAAAGCCGCTTCTATACCGCTTTTGCCAAGCCTGTCATTATAAGAATAGCCCTTTTCGCTCAGCTCGTCATATTCCTCCTGCGATATCATACCTGTTACGCCAACAATATGTGGTGCAGTCGTACCGTCAGGATATTTCCTTACCGCAGAAGATACAACTTCTGATCCGCTGATACCCTCGATTCTTTCGGCTATGGCTGTCATTTTATACCCGTTGATACCTTCCGCAAAAACATAAGGCTTTGTATTGCTGAAGCCTTCGTTTTCCATGCCGTACCTTACACTTACAATATCCCTTTTACGCTTTTCATCATATTCTTTGCAGTCGTATATCTCCGCAAGCTTTTCTATACAAATATCCGCTGTAGGATCTGTAAATTCATCAAGTCCGTATCTCTTTTTTATTTTCCTTGCTTCATCTATCCTTTTAATGTCGAAAACAAGTCTGCCGCTTTTATCAGAAATTATGGGCAGCTCATCATTAAAGCCGATATTATATTTTTCAGTTATATCGACAAGTCCGGAGATAGTTTCATTCAGCCTGTCATCACTGATATAAAGCCTGTTCATAATTATATTGTACCTTGTAAGATTTACGGCAAGACCTTTTCCGTTTACATCAAATATTTCTCCCCTTACGGCATCGGTGCGTATAACATACTCATATGATGATGCGGCTATACCATTATAATAAGCCGACTGCATTATCTGCCATTGCACAAGCCTTGCGATAAACACCCCCGACACCATTACAACAGCCGATACCAGAACTATATATCTTGCCGAAAAACCTCTAATCATCAACACTCACCCTGTTATTAATTTGGAATGTGGAAAGTGGAAAGTGGAATTAAGCAAACGGATAATACCGTAAAAGACGGGTACAAACGCAAATGTGTACACTATTCTTGAAACATAGTGCTTTAAAAAGAACTGCCATGCACAGTCATAACCTTTCGCAAGATAATACAGCATGAACTGCATAGTTATAACTGCCGATACCGCAAAAAATGATACACACAAAACAGTGATGATATTCGTCTGTATATACTCATATGTCAAAACGCTTATTATATAGCATATAACAACAAGACACACGGTATAAAAACCGACTGTTCCGCTGCAGGAACAGTCGGTGAGATATCCGCATATCACAGCAAATATCATTGACGTTATATCATCTTCAAACACAGCTATACAAACAGCCGCAGAAACAAGCAGTACCGCCCTTCCTCCGCATATCTCAGGCATAAGACAAGGCACTGACTGTATTATGAATGCAAGTATTACTATAATGATATATAATGTATATTTCAGAAAACGCATCTGTCTGCTCCTTACATCTTTCCTCTGAAATCCGTAACTATCGCCACATACCTGACTGTCTTAATATCTGCAAAAGGTTCTATTACTGCCGAGGGCATACCAGTAAAGCTGTCGGACAAAAGTTTTTTTACTCTGCCTATCCTTATGTTTTTCGGGAAAATTCCTCCGTAACCTGCCGTTACGACTATATCATCAACAGCCGGCTTATTTTCAGCCGGTATATTAACAAGCATTGTATATCCTTCATCAGAAACTGCCGCACTTCCCGATATTATACCGATACTTCCCGTTCTTTTGACCTCTGCACCCGCACTTATATCCGGTGAAAGTATTGTTGTGACCTTGCAGGAATAGGGTGCAACTTCACATACCTGTCCTACAAGTCCGTCCTCGGTTATAACGGCGGAGTTTATACTAATACCATCAGCACTTCCCTTGTCGGCTGTGAAGCCGCTGAAATTTTCATTCGGATCTCTGCATATAACTGCCGCCGTGACAAGTGAAAGTGTTGTGTCTGCCTTTTTTATACCGAAAAATCCGTTAAGCTCCTCATTCTGCCTTTTGATGTCGTAGTAGTCAACAAGCATGTCATTCAGTCTGTTGTTTTCCTCTTTAAGACGGCTCACTTCTTCAATAAGTTTGTCAGTGTCTTTTTCTTCGGTAAGATCATAAGCACCTTGAAATACAAATCTTTGTACAGGGGTAAGAATAAAGCTTGTCAGAAAATTGTTTATGCCGCTGTTGAATGTAGATATCATGGCTATCAGCAGAAAGAACGACACGATAGTAAGCATAATTTTGTATCTTCTGAAAGGAGCTTTTCTTTTCACGTTCTCCTCCTCCGAAGTATTATTCACTATTCATTATTCACTATTCATTTTTTCTCGTTCTGTTTTTCTTTTCAAGCCGTTTTCCCGTACCGTCAGCCACACATTCAAGCGGACGTTTCGCAACATGTACCGGCATACCCGTTTCTTTGGAAATAAGCATATCAAGTCCCCTGAGCAATGCGCCTCCGCCAGTGAGCATTATTCCGTTGTCGATTATATCAGCGGAAAGCTCCGGCGGCGCTTGTTCAAGCGTGGTTTTTACTGCTTCTATCATAACGGAAAGCGGTGATGAAAGTGCTTCTCTCACCTCTTCCGAAGATATAACGGCTTCCCCCGGCATACCGTCAACAAAATTTCTTCCCTTTATCTGTATACTGCCCTCTCCCTCATAGGAATATGCAGAACCTATTTTTATCTTTATTTCCTCGGCTGTTCTCTGCCCTATCAACAGACCGTATTTCTTTTTTACATACTGTGCTATGGCTTCATCAAGCTTATCTCCGGCAACTCTTACTGATGTTGAATTGACTATGCCGCCCAGTGCTATAACTGCCGCCTCGGACGTACCGCCGCCGATATCGAACACCATATTTCCTGACGGTTCATCAACAGGCAATCCTGCACCGATAGCCGCCGCCATAGGTTCTTCTATAAGCTCTGTCTGTCTTGCGCCGGCATGACGTACAACATCCTCTACGGCACGTCTTTCAACATCAGTACAGCCTGACGGTATACAAACAACGACTTTCGGCTTGCCGAATACAGATGATTTTATCACACGGCGTATAAATCTCCCCAGCATTTCGGCTGTTATATCAAAATCAGCTATAACGCCGTCTTTAAGCGGTCTTACCGCTTCGATAGAACATGGAGTGCGTCCTATCATGCGTTTTGCTTCCGTACCTACTGCAATAACATTGTCATTAACCAGATCAACAGCAACAACTGAGGGTTCTCTCATTACTATTCCCTTATTTTTCATATATACAAGCGTGTTTGCCGTTCCGAGATCAATACCGATATCCTTTGAAAACATCATTCTATCCCCCTGAGAAAAATTACGGGATAATTATAACCTTTTATAAAGGAAATATCGGTCGGAAAATGTTGCCGTTATCGTTAAGCTTAACTTTTATTAATAAGCCTCCATCATTGAGGGAGGTGGCTGAATTGCCGGAGGAAGTTCTCCACGCACTGGCTCAATAAAGCGTACTTTCAGTTGAAAAATTCTACAAACAACCTGTCATCCTGAGCGTAAGCGAAGGATC
>JBGVAQ010000367.1:0-4531 GCA_045224775.1 Acutalibacteraceae bacterium
GAAAGGAGAAATCAATGAATATCTTTAACAGTGAAATGTACCCCGACCCGACAGCGTATCACGCTTTGACAAAAATACAGAAGGAAAAAAAGGCTGCAAGATACAGACCGCTTGTCTACATATGTAGCCCTTACTCCGGTGATATTGCCGGGAATACCGAAAAAGCTATCAAACACTGCCGCTTTGCAGTAGATAACAATGCGATACCTCTTGCACCGCACCTTCTGTTTCCGCAGTTTATGAACGAGGAAACAGAGCGTGACCTTGCAATGTTTATGGATATGGTGCTGATCGGACGCTGTGAGCAGTTATGGGTGTTTGGCGATACTGTCACGGAAGGCATGAAAGCAGAAATCAGCAGGGCGAATAGAAAAGGAATAAAAATTCGCCGATTTACAGAATTATACAGAGAGTATAATTTGGAGGAGGATGTATGATGGAACTTACGAGAGAACAGGCTTTTCATTCCATTTATATGGGACTTGCACAGCTGATGACACAGGAACAGTTTACAGAGTTCAAAAGAAACTTTATGGCTATGTCCGATTACGAGTTTCAAAAGGTGCTTGCGGTGTTGGAGTACTGTGACGAACATCCGCTTGAAATCAGCGTAAAAGACCTTGTCGCATTCAGAAAAGAAATGAAAAAACGCAATAATGTTACAGATGAAAACAGTGCCCTGCACTGCTGTCCTGTCACATATCTTGGTGAAAATACCAACCGAATGATCTGGGATGATATATGCAAATCCAAGCCGAGTGACTATATACACATGATGGGCAGAGAAGATACTGCTATCTGTGAACTTTGGAAAAACAGCGGCATCTCCAAAGACGGCAGTGTTCCCTCCGATCTGTTTTTTGCCGGTACCGTGCCGCTGCTTGACTGTGACATTACAGTCGATGAAAGAGATGTCGATAAGGAAAACGGCAGAGTGTGCAGTGCAAGAGTGGTTGTTTTTGAGGATTATCGTGACAGAATCAAAAATGCAGGAGGCTCACTTGCCTGCGTTGGTGCTGTCGTTACGGTACAGGGAGATCAAACTTCGTTTGTTCCGATGATGGTGTGTGAGGGGGTTGACAGCATTATGCCGTCCGATTACGGCTGGCATAACATTTCAAAGGAACAGCGTGAGTATATGAGTCAGAATATGTCTTTGTCGGGAGTATTGAAATATGCCGTACTCTTTCTGAACACCTGGTACGGCATCCAGATTGCTCTGCTTCACCCGACCGTACGGACAATATTTTCTCATCCGAGAACGGAGGCGGTTAAAAAACATCAAAAGTCAAAAAAGCGTAAAAGAGTGACAAGATATGTCAAAAAGCACATCATCAGATACGAAGATATACAGACAGCTATGTACGGAAACCACAAAAACACTTTGGTCTGGTATGTCATAGGTCATTGGAGACATTATACAAACGGTAAAAAAGTATTCGTGCAGCCCTATTGGAAAGGCACACTCCGTGAGTTGAAAATGAACCTTGACGACCGCAAAAGAATTGTAGGAGGTACTTTATGAGAGAATTATCAATAGCTTACGGCAACAGCCGCAATGCAAAGAAGTGGGTCAATAAGACCATCGGGTATGATGCACTGAAAGAAAGACTGAAAACACCTATCCGCACCACGGAGTCAGCGGAAGAATACGCAAAGATGTCAAAGACGCAGAGAGCCGATGCCAAAGATCACGGAGGTTTTGTCGGCGGTGTGCTGAAAGGCGGCCGCAGAAAAGCTGATATGGTGACAAGCCGTTCAATGATAGCTTTGGACGGTGACCGGATTGACAGGGCTTTTCTTGAAAACTATGAAACCAATGTTCCCTATACCTCATGCCTTTATACCACACACAGCAGTACGGAGGAAAAGCCGAGAGTCAGAATCATTTTCCCCCTTACAAGAGATGTTACACCGGATGAATTTGCCGCAGTTTCCCGCTATGTGGCACAGTCGCTTGGCATGGATTATTTTGACGAATGTTCCTATCAGCCGAATCAGCTGATGTATTGGCCGTCCACGCCGATGAATGGAGTTTTCGTGTATAAGGAAGCCGAAAAGGAGTGGCTTGACCCCGATGTTATCCTTGCAGCTCATCCCGAATGGACGGATATTACAAGACTGCCGACATCTTCCCGTGAAAGCAAAGCTAAACAAGCGGCACAGAAAAAGGCGGAAGACCCTCTTGCCAAAGGCGGAATAGTGGGTGTGTTTTGCAGAACCTATACCATACAGGACACCATAAGCAAATTTTTATCAGATGTTTACGAACAGTCCGCTATAGAGGGCAGATATGATTATATCCCCGGCGAAGGCACAGCGGGTGTCGTTATTTACGATGATAAGTTCGCATACAGCCACCATGCCACAGACCCAGCAGGAGGAAAGCTGCTCAATGCCTTTGACCTTGTTCGTGTACACAAATTCGGAGATAAAGACGACAAGGCATCGTTCAAGGCAATGTGCGATTTTGCCATGCAGGACGATACGGTGAAAATCGCAGCGGCAAAAGAAAAATTCGATGAAGCTGAAAAAGACTTTGAAGATACCGACTGGACAAAGCAGCTCAGCAGAGACAAAAACGGCAGTCTTGAAAACTGTCTGCACAACATCACCGTTATCATGGAAAACGACCCTAACCTGAAAGCCATCGTGTTTAATGCACTGGCGGACGGCATGGAAATCAAGGGCGAAGTGCCGTGGAAACATCCGGCAAGATTCTGGCGTGATGCGGACGATGCACAGCTTATCAGCTATATTGATTCCCACTACGGACGCTTTTCGGACAGAAATTACCATATAGCCGTAACGAAGGTGACGGACGACCGTTCCTACCACCCCATTCATGAAATGTATGAAGCACTGCCGCTGTGGGACGGTGTCAAAAGAGCCGAAACAGCCATTATCGACTACCTCGGTGCAGAGGACAACACATACGTCAGGGCGGTAACACGAAAGACTCTTTGTGCCGCTTATATGCGTGTATATCACCCCGGCATCAAATTTGATACCATGCTGGTTCTCAACGGAGCACAGGGTATCGGCAAAAGTACATTTATTGCCGCTTTGGGTATGGAATGGTTTTCTGACAGCTTGGCACTCTCCGATATGAACGATAAAACAGCGGCTGAAAAATTACAGGGCTATTGGATTCTGGAAATCGGAGAGCTTGCCGGCATGAAAAAAGCTGATATTGATAAGGTGAAAGCCTTTATTTCCCGACAGGACGATAAGTATCGTGCGAGTTTCGGCAGAAGGGTAACGCCGCACCCAAGACAGTGCATTTTCTTCGGTACAACGAACAGCGAAAACGGCTACCTGCGTGATATAACCGGCAACCGCAGATTCTGGAATGTCAAAGTAAGCGGTGAAGGAAAACACAAGCCGTGGGAGCTTGACAGAGGTACAGTGGAGCAAATATGGGCGGAAGTCAAGGAAATCGCAGAGTCGGGAGAAGAATTATACCTTGACCCCGAACTTGAAAAATATGCCGAGCAGGAACAGCGTGAAGCGATGGAGCATGACGACCGTGAGGGATTGGTTCGTGAATATTTGGAGGAACTTCTCCCCGACAATTGGGACAGCATGAATATTTGGCAGAGAAGAGAGTTTCTCCAGGATAAGGATGCACCGACTCACGCCGAGGGCAAAAACAAAAGAGAAACCGTCAGCAATATGGAAATCTGGTGCGAATGCTTCTGCAAGCCGAAAGAGGATATGAAACCGTCCGACTCATATGCCATCTCTGCATTGATGGTCAGAGTTGAGGGTTGGGAGAAAAAGGGAGATCGTCAGATACTTCCAATTTACGGTCGCCAGCGAGTGTATGTTAGAGTATAAACTATAAATGAGCAAATTTCAAAAGTTTCGTTATAATGCACAAACAATCCCTTGAATCTCGTTGATTCAAGGGATGAATGCAGGGGGTGAATTTCGATTTTAAGCAAAATATTTGTGCAAGTTGTCAGATTTGCTCATTTATAGGTATAAAGACAATTGGTTGACAGCTATTGGAATAAATCATCTTGTGCTATTTAGTGCATTGTACGAGGACAGCCAAATCTGTCCGCCAAATGTCCAATAGCTGTCCACATCTCGAAACACTGATTAACACTTGCTTTTTGAAACTTTGTGGATAACTGGACAAGAATTACTATATAGACTTAATTATATATATCAATACGGTGTGTATGTGCGTATGCACATATGCGTGACGCGCGTATAGGGATTTTTCAGTCCAGTTGTGCCACGGGTTGTAAAAACATCAGTGTTTATGCGGATTTCAGCGTGGACAGCCCATTTGGACAATGCACGGACAGGACAAGCCGTCCCATTCAGCAGATTGAACCGCAGTGTAAAAAATACCGGTATGAGCCATAAAACAGGAAATATCAACCGATTGTTCCGCTTGTTCCATCTCGTTCCAGAGTTGTTCCAGACAAAAAACATAGATTTTATGAGCGTTTGGAGCAATTCTGGAACAACTGAACAAGAATTACTATATAGACTTAATTTTATATCTATATATATA
>JBGVAQ010000368.1:0-2316 GCA_045224775.1 Acutalibacteraceae bacterium
TTTCTTATTACTGGATACAGAGAAATTCATACTGCCACAATAATCATACCAAAATTCTGATCTTGGTTCCGTTTCATATGTCTCTCCATCTGTATTCTGACGGTACCGCTCATAATGACTGTTGGCGGACTTAGAATGAACGTAAAACCTCTTTTCATGAATTGTGCTTGTATACTCATATGGATCGTACTCAGTCTCCGCACCAAAACTGGTAGACATATCCATAAGTGTTGTGCCATTCGTCCGAATTGCCATCCAAACATATCCTTCATAATCGCCTACATTAGGGAATGTATATCCGTACATTGAAATGGTCTGACCCTGCAGTCCAGTCATAACCAGCATTATGCCTTCACAATCTTCTTTATATGTAGTATATACTTCATTATCAAACCCCGGACTCGTCCCTACTGTCCCGCCATAATAAAACAGGTAACGAATCAAATCTCTGTCTATATAAACATTCAGCACGGAAGAGCCATCGGGTTGAACCTTCACGCTGGCGTCGCTTTTTATTGTGTTTGTCGTAAATCCGCGACCGAGATCAAGGATTATGTCCTTTGAAAACGCAAACTCTGTTCCAACCGTTGCCGTGTAATTAGCCTGTGAATAATACTCATAGCTCTTAGTTGTACCCGTTGTATCTTCCCACACACTCTTATCGTCAGTATCTTTTTCTCTCCAATATACAACTGTTACATTTGCAGTACCGGCATTCCAATGCGCATACAAAGTTGTATCAGAAGATATTGTTCCATTGAATTGATAAGCATCATCCGCTGTTTCTCCATCTGACAGATAGTCTGTATCTTCTGTCAGGAACCACCCAACAAACTCATGGCCCTGCCATTCCGGATCAGCTGTGGGTTTTGCCGAAGCTGTCGTTTGCCCGTTCAGAATATAAACAGACGGGAAATACGTGGCGCCGCTGCCAGTTGGCGCGGAATAGAAATTCAGCCAATGTGATAAACGGAACACCGGATAGAATTCCATATCACTGTTTACTGTGACATTTGTATTCGATATTTCTGTCCTGCTATCAGGATCATCACTTGTTTCCAATGTTGATCCGGCAGTACTGCTCCATCCTGTAAAAACATAAGAAAGGCTTGTCACAACGGGATTGCCATCTTCATCATATTCCACAGTTGCATCCGGCGGGACTGCCTCCATCTGAGAAATGTCATATGTACTTCCATCATCCACCTGTATTCTTGAATATACCGGTGCTCCATCTATGGAATTATAGAAAGTAAGGTAATGCACATTACCATACACAGGTCTTAAATAAACCGTATAGTCAGGATATTTTCCTGTATCGCCTGATGTATTATCTTGATTCGCAATTTTGACAGTTGTTGCCGTAATCGTTGTTTCATCGGCTCCTGTACTTATGGAAATAGCTTCTCCAAAGTCAATCTCTTCGCCTGTCGCAACATAATTTTCACCATCCTTCAGGTAAATGAACCAGCCACGGAAAGTTTGATTTGATGCATCTATGGCAGGTATGTCGACCTGTTCAAGTGCTTCTCCATTTTTGATGATTTGATAATCAACTTTATTTCCAGAAGCATCTAAAAATTCAAACCTGCTTCCATCAGAATTTTGAAATGTATATTGTACTCTTGCTACATGATCCTCTTCTTCAAGATCAACAATTGCATAAATCGAAAATCCAGAGGTTTCAAAGCACACCGTGTTTACATCCACAGAAGGATCGATAACCTCTACTTTTGTTGATTCCGCAAAATGAACAACCTGAACATAATTTGTTTCTTCTGTATCCAGCAATCTGATTTGCACATCCACCGGTGCATTTAACGCTACTTTATTGCCGTTCTCGTCAATAATTTTGATATCAAGCAGCTTAATATAGTTGAGATCAGTAATGTTGCTGTCAACTGCATCTGCGGTTCTGGATACATATTCATAATAGTCAGTATCTGCTTCGGTAACTTCACATACTTCAAACTTTGCATTCTCCGGGATACCAGCTTCCTTATCGAAACTTACAACTACTTCATATGTGCTGCCATCACCGGTTGTAAACTGTGTCGTGATCGTCTCCGTCCCGACAATTCCATAAACGGAAAACTGATCGGACTCGAACTCGACCGCTTCGACAGCCTTTTCCGTACCCTCCGCTTCAGCATCAATCACTTCCGCTTTTTCTTCGTCCTCTTTGTTGAAGTGAATTGCTTCAACCGCTTTCGTCGTCTCGGTCTCAACCGTTTTCTTATATTCAATTCTGACCTTTACTTCCCCTGAAGGCTCAATTTCCCTGCCATCATGCACGAAGGAAATGTCATAAAATTT